>DASTVU010000071.1:0-10890 GCA_035758935.1 Pyrinomonadaceae bacterium
ATTCGCGGAGGAGCCGGGAAAAGTGGTGTTGATTCTCGGCGGGCGCGGAAAGAAAGCGCCGTACGCGCCACTGGAACCGCTGATTCGAACGAAAGTGCGAAAGCTCGTGCTCATTGGTGAAGATGCTGAGACGATCGCGAATGAATTGGGAAGCAGCGCACCGTTTGAGCGTGCGACAGATATGAAGGACGCCGTCGCGCGTTCATTTAACGCAGCCGACAAAGGCGACGTGGTTCTTCTCGCGCCCGCATGCGCGAGTTTCGATATGTTCGATAGCTTCGAACACCGTGGGAAAGTATTTAAGGAAGAAGTTCATCTTTTGTGACTTTTGTGCCTTTTTGTGGCTAAAAAATGGCTCGGAAACTAGCTCCAGATAAATGGCTCTTCGCGGCGACCGTCGGGCTCGCGCTCTTCGGCGTGGTGATGGTCTACAGCGCGTCGGCCGTCATCGCGCAAAAGGAGAATGGCAACCAGTTTCACTACGTGCTGAAGCAGGGCGTTTTCGTTTTTGTCGGCTTCATCGTGATGTTGCTGGCAATGCAGTTCAACTACCAGCAACTGAAAAGCCGTCGCATCGTCTACGGTCTGTTGTTGATCTGCACGATCGGTTTGGTTGCGGTATTTGGTTTCAGCGAAACAAACGGCGCACATCGTTGGATCAAGCTCCCGGGTTTCTCTATGCAACCGTCAGAGGTTTCGAAACTCGCGCTGATCATTTTTCTCGCATACTTCCTCGAGAAGCGGGCCGGTGAAGAAGGTGACTTCTGGCGCACGTTTGTTCCCTGCGGCATCGTGACGGGCTGGCTCGCGGCGCTGATCGTTATCGAACCGGACTTTGGCACGGCGATGATGCTGGCGTTGATCTTTACAGTCGTTATTTACACCGCCGGCGCGCGTGTGCTTCACCTCGGGATTGCCGCAGCGCCCGCACTCGTCGTCGCGGCAGGTTTATTGATCTTTGTACCGTGGCGACTGAAACGCCTGATCACTTTTCTCGATCCGTGGGCCGATCAGCAAGGCTCGGGATTCCAGGTGGTCCAATCCCTGATCGCGATTGGATCGGGTGGAACGAATGGTCTTGGTTTCGCACAGGGCAAACAGAAGATGCTGTTTCTTCCGTTCGCGCACTCGGATTTCATCTTTGCTGTTGTCGGTGAAGAACTGGGCCTCGTCGGCGCTCTCGCCGTCGTGGCAGTGTTCGCGCTTTTTCTCTGGCGTGGCGTGCGTACGGCGTTGCTGGCGCCCGACCGGTTTGGAATGTTGCTGAGTCTGGGGATTGTTACGAGTATCGTTGCCCAGGCGCTCTTTAATATTAGTGTGGTGCTCTCGCTCGTGCCGACGAAGGGAATTCCACTGCCGTTCATTTCGTACGGGGGCTCGTCACTCGTGCCTACGCTTGCGGCAGTTGGAATTCTGCTCAACGTATCGCAACACGCGAGCGGGACACTTGATGTGGGATTGTTAGAAAAAGCGACAACGAAGCTTCGCGACCGAAAGAACCTGGACGTGGCGGCGCCAATTCGCGTGGGCGTCACACGCTATTGATCATTGAAATGCGCGTCATGATTGCAGCCGGTGGCACTGGCGGACACATTTATCCGGGAATCGCAGTGGCGCAGGAGATCATGCGACGCGATGCGAATTCGAAAGTGCATTTCGTCGGCACTGCACGCGGACTCGAGACGCGACTCGTTCCGCAAGCTGGTTTTGAGTTATCGCTCATTGAAAGTGCGGGACTAAAGAACGTTAGTCTCGGCGCGCGAATCAAAGGAGTCGCGATACTGCCGAAGAGTTTTTTCTCGGCGCGAAGGTTGATGCAAGTGTTTCAGCCGGACGTTGTGGTTGGTGCAGGTGGTTATGTTTCTGGTCCGGTCGTTATGACGGCCGCATTAACGAAACGTCCGACGCTCGTGATGGAGTCGAACGCGTTACCGGGTTGGACCAACCGCATGCTGGCGAGATTCGTGGATCGTGCGGCAGTTTCGTTCGAACAGGCGCTGCCTTATTTTCGCGGCAAGGCAAAAGTGACCGGCAACCCGGTGCGACGAGAGTTTTTTGAAATACCACCGAAGCGACGCGAGCCGGGAAAGTTTTCGTTGTTGGTGTTTGGTGGTTCGCAGGGAGCGCGCGCAATCAATGAAGCGATGGTGGTTGCGTTGCCGAAGTTGAAATCGATTCCGGTCGAGCTCCGGATCAAACACCAGACCGGACCAGCGGATTTTGAAAAAGTGAATGCGGCATACGTCGCGGCGGGTTGGGGCGAACGTGGGGACGTTCGCAGTTACATTGACAACATGATGGCGGATTTTGCGGAAGCGGATCTCGTGCTCTGCCGCGCCGGCGCGACGACAACCGCGGAACTGATCGCCGCCGGTAAAGCGTCGATCATGGTTCCATTTCCGTTTGCCGCCGACGATCACCAGCGCAAGAACGCCGAAGCTCTAGAAGCCGCGGGTGCAGCGCGAATGATCTTGCAACAGGATTTAAGCGGCGACCGGCTGGCAACCGAAATCGAGAAACTCGTAAACGCGCCGGACGATCTGAATCGCATGGAGGAAGCAAGCAGAAAACTAGCACACGGCGACTCTGCGGCAGCAGCAGTCGACATGATTGAAGAACTAAGCACTAAGACCAAAGTTCAAAAGTAATGTTTCGAAGAATTCAACACGTCCATTTCGTAGGCATCGGAGGGATCGGCATGTCCGGCATCGCCGAGGTGCTCGTCAATCTCGGCTTTCGCGTTTCGGGCTCGGATCTGAAGCGCTCCAATGTCACCGATCGCCTGCAGCACCTGGGTGTTGAGATCTTTGAAGGTCACGCCGCTGAAAACGTGGGCCAGCCCCACGTCGTCGTTTGTTCGACCGCTGTGCGTGACGACAATCCCGAGGTCCTCGAAGCGCACCGCCGCTCGATTCCAGTGATCCCGCGTGCCGAAATGCTGGCAGAGTTGATGCGACTCAAACCGCACACCGTCGCCGTCGCCGGTTCGCATGGAAAGACCACAACGACGTCAATGGTGGCAACTGTGCTGGGCCATGCCGGACTCGATCCCACGATGGTTGTCGGTGGCGTCGTCGGCGCATACGGTTCAAATGCTCACTTAGGTACGAGCGATTTGATGGTTGTTGAAGCTGATGAAAGCGATCGCTCGTTCCTGATGTTGACGCCGACTATCGCAGTCGTCACCAACATCGATCGGGAGCACATGGACTATTACCACGACATGGACGACGTTCGTGCGTGCTTCGCGAGTTTCGTGAACAAAGTGCCGTTCTATGGCTCATCGGTTTTGTGTCTCGACGATCCAAACGTGCAGGCGATCATTCCGCTGTTAGAACGACGTCGACTTACTTATGGGTTCAGCGCGCAAGCCGATGTCTCTGCTCATGGAATTCGTCACGATAACAACTTCGGATCGTCGTTCACCGTTTGGCGTGGAACAGATGTGGTGGGCGAGATGATCCTGCGCGTGCCCGGTATGCACAACGTCTACAACGCTCTCGCGGCGATAGCTGTTGGTTTTGAGTTGGAAGTGCCGTTCGAAAAGATCGTTGAGGGACTGCATAGCTTTACAGGAGCGGGTCGCCGATTTCAGGCGAAGGGCGAAGTCGACGGTGTGTTGGTGGTTGATGATTACGGACACCATCCGACGGAGATCAGGGCCACGTTGGCGGCGGCTAAGCTGGGTTCGGGCGGCAGGCGAATCGTCGTTCTCTTTCAGCCGCATCGCTACACGAGAACACATGATTTGATGCAGGAGTTTGCGCGTTCATTCAATAACGCGGACGTGCTGTTCATCACCGACATTTACGCGGCGAGCGAAGATCCGATTGAAGGAGTAACGGCGGAAGCTTTGACTGCCGCGATCAAACGGTTCGGTCACAAGGACGCAAATTACGTTGGACCACTGGAAAACGCCGCCGCTGCCTTGCGTGCAACAGTTCAGCCTGGCGATCTGGTGTTGACACTCGGCGCCGGCACCGTGAGTAGAGTGAGTGAGCAATTGTTGGGTTTGTTGAAAGAGAAGACAGTTGGACAAGGATCAAACGGATAAACGGGATCGAGCAATTGAAGAAATTGCAGCGCGATTGGGAATTCGTGCAGAACGTGGAAAACGTTTTGCTGACCTGACGAGCTTGAGAGTTGGCGGCGCGATCGATTGGGTGATCACTCCCGAGACTGAAGAGCAGGCCGCCGCAGTTGTTTACGAACTCGAAAAGGCGGGCATCGGCTGGCGACCACTCGGCTCGGGCAGCAACGTTCTTGCAGATGACAGCGACCATCACTACGTGGTTTTGAACTTGAGCAACATGAAAGGTGAAGTCCACATCGACGGCGATCTCGTTTCGGTCAGCGCGGGTTATTCGCTGCCGCGACTCTGCATTGATGCCGGTCGCGCTGGATTGTCGGGAATCGAAGGGCTCGGTGGCATTCCGGGCACAGTTGGTGGCGCACTTTGGATGAATGCCGGTGCTTACGATCATGAGATCGGGACGGTGACGGAAAAGGTGCGAGTCGCTCGCGAAGGAAAGGTTGTGGAAATTCCCGGCGACAGTATTCAGTGGAACTATCGTCACACTTCGTTTCGAGAAGGTGAGTTGTTACTCGGCGCTACTCTGCGACTGAAACCCGATGATCCGGATCTCATCAAGTCGCGAATGGACGAAGCCAAGAGCCGGCGCCTCGCAACGCAACCACACGGCTCGCGGTCTGCTGGTTGTTTTTTCAAGAATCCGCCGGCCAGCAAGATCGGCACTGGGAAGTTGATCGATGAGATGGGAATGAAAGGGCAGCGCCGCGGCAGCGCCGTAGTCTCGCCCAAACACGCGAACTTCATTGTCACGGAAGGTGAGAACGCACGCGCGGAAGATGCACTCGCCCTCGCGGAAGAGATTCGCGAACGCGTCAAGCGCGAGCACGGAATCGAACTGGAATATGAGGTCGAGCTCTGGCGAGCAGAGCCACCCACAGATTCAACAGAGGAGGATAAGTGAGCTATGAGAGAGCAAATCGTAGCTCAGAAAGTCGGTAATCGCAGCGGGATTGGCAAGAGCCGATCCGGCGCGGGCCAGCGTCCGGCAAAACGCGGAGCCAATGAATCGATTGGAGTGCGGTTCAAGTCTCTGCTGGGTTATGTGCCACTCGCGTTGCGCATCGGCGTCTTTGCGATCATCGGATTGATAGCCTTTGTCGGCTATCGCGCGGCTGCGTCGGCAAGCTTCTTTCAGATTCGAAATGTCGAGACACGAGGCGTGTCACGAGCTTCGACTGAGGAGATTAAGAACACCGTACGCCGCGACGTGAGTGAAACGGGTGTTTGGCGAGCCGATCTTCCCGAGTTGAGCAAGCATCTCGAGCGTCTGCCATGGGTGCGCACGGCTGTCGTAACGCGGGTTTTGCCTGATGGCATTCGCGTGCGGATCACCGAACGCGAACCGAAAGCTGTAGTGCGTACCGCAGCGGGACGTTTTATGTGGGTCGATGACGACGCAGTCTATCTCGGCGAAATGTCTTCGACGGATCAGATGCCGGCGTTCTTCCTGCGCGGTTGGAACGAAGACAACACTACGGCGGCACAGGCCGAGAATCGTGAGCGCGTTCGCAAGTTTCTCGAACTGCAACGCGATTGGAGCGCACAGGGAACATCGGAGCGCGTGAGTGAAGTAAATCTTCTCGATCTGCGCGACGTGCGCGTGCAACTCGCGGGGGATGATTCGCAGATCGAAGTCCGACTCGGATCACAGGACCAGAGTGCGAGACTGGGTAAAGCGTTGACTGTCCTTGACGCCCAACGCCAGACGTCACGCGGTCCACTGATCAGCTACATAGATCTGACGCAGGGTAAGCGAGCGATCGTGGGGTTAGTCACCGGCAGCCACACGGTTGCCGAAAGTAAAAATGAGTAAAAAGCTTTCTCGCGCCTTTGCGCGAGACATTCTTTAAAGCAAAACCCGACATGGCTAAGCGAACACACCACACCATCGGTCTCGACATTGGGACAAGTAAGGTGACGTGTATAGCCGGTGAACCTGGTGAGGGGAATTTGCTCGAAGTGGTTGGTATCGGAGAAGCCGAAGCTCGCGGACTGCGCAAGGGAGTGATCGTAAATCCTGATGCGGCAGTTGACGCGATCAAGAAAGCCGTCGAAGAAGCGGAACGCATGAGTGGGCTTGAGGCAGAAGAAGTGACGATCAACCTCGCGGGCTCGCACATCCTCGGGTTCAACGGTCAGGCAATCGTCGCTGTCTCTGGTCGCGATCGTGAAATCGTCGCCGAGGATGTTCGTCGCGCGATCGATTCAGCGTGTGCGATTCAACTTCCAGCGGGCCGTGAGATTGTCGATCGACTTCCGCAGGAGTTCATCGTCGATGACCAGGATGGCATCAACGATCCGGTGGGAATGATCGGGGCGCGTCTCGCAGTGAAGGTTCACATTGTCACGAGCCCGGTCACTGCGCGGCAGAACGCCATCAACGCCGTGAATCGTGCCGGCCTGGTCGTGGCGGACATGGTTCTGGAGCAGCTTGCCGCCGCCGAAGCGTCGCTAACTGAAGATGACAAAGAGTTTGGAGCCGCGCTTGTAGACGTGGGCGCCGAGACAACAGGACTAATCATTTACCAGCGTGGCGCCGTCCAGCACACCGCGGTTTTCCCACTCGGTGGCTCGCACTTCACTAACGACATCGCTTTCGGTCTGCGAACTCCGATTCCGGAAGCGGAGAAGATCAAGCGGACAGTCGGATGTGCCTGCAGTAGTTCTTTGAGCGAGATGGAACGCGGTGAACTTGTCGACGTGCCTTCGGTTGGTGGACGTCCACCTCGTCAACTCTCGCGCCAGATCCTTTGCGACATCCTTCAGCCGCGTGCTGAAGAAGTGTTGATGCACGTTGCAGACGAGATCAAAGACGCAGGTTGGGAACGACAACTCTCGAGTGGTGTCGTGTTGACTGGTGGTGGTGCGCTGCTGCACGGCATGACCGAGATCGCGGAACAGGTTTTTGATGCGCCGGTGCGAATTGGGTATCCCGAACGAGATCGCTTCGGTGGTTTGGTCGAAGACATCCAGAGTCCTGCGTGGACAGCCGCGGCGGGTCTCGCACTGCTTGCACATCGCGCGCAGGCAGCGGAGATTCGCACAGGCGTCAGCAGGCGTGGATCCACAGGGAAGCTGACACATTTTGTGTCAAGATTTCGAAATAGATTCGGTAGTATTTTCTGACCATTTGTTGTATGCTTGCGCCCCGGTTGCACAAGATATTGTCCGCAAGATATCGATGCCGATGGCTCAAGACACCCAACATAGAAGGAAGCGGCCTTGGAAGCCATCCCGTTTTGGGAGAGAGGAACTAACTATGACACCGGACACTCGTCAACCGGGAACAGGCATTAATATTTTCATTGATGATGATCCGCCACTCACCGGAGCGCGGATAAAAGTGATCGGCATCGGCGGTGGTGGCAGCAATGCCGTCAATCGCATGATCGAAGCCGGCATTGAAGGTATCGAATTTCTTGTCGCGAACACAGATCTACAGGCGCTGAAACGCTCTCGCGCGCCAATCAAGATTCAGCTCGGCAGTCGTCTCACAAAAGGACTCGGCGCCGGCGCCAATCCAAATGTCGGCCGTGAAGCTGCGCTGGAAGACACGGACAAGATCATTGAAGTGCTCGAAGGCGCCGACATGGTCTTCGTCACCACCGGTCTTGGTGGTGGAACCGGTACAGGTGCAGCACCGATCATTGCTTCACTCGCTACAGAGCTCGATGCGTTGACAGTCGCAGTAGTGACCAAGCCTTTTCACTTTGAAGGTCGTCGTCGCATGCAGCAGGCCGATCAGGGATTGCGTGAGTTGCGCGAGTGCGTCGACACAGTGATCACGATTCCAAATGAACGACTGCTGCACACAGTTGAGCGTGGCGTTTCACTCTCTGACTCGTTCAGAGTTGCCGACGACGTTTTGCGCCAGGCAGTGCAGGGCATCAGCGACCTGATCACTGTACCGGGGCTGATCAATCTCGACTTCGCCGATGTGAAGTCGATCATGCAGGGAATGGGAATGGCTCTGATGGGCGCCGGACGAGCTACTGGTGAGAACCGCGCGATCGAAGCGACTCAGCAGGCGATCTCGTCGCCGCTTCTCGAGGAAGCGACGATTCAGGGCGCAAAGGGAGTTTTGATCAATATCACCGGCGGACCCGATCTGACGTTATTTGAAGTGAACGCTGCTTCGTCAATCATTCGTGAGTCTGCTGACGATGATGCAAACATTATTTTTGGTGCGGTGATCGATGAGACTTTGACCGATGAGATGAAGATCACTGTCATCGCAACAGGATTTGACAGAGAGGCCACATCAGTTGCGTCTGCCGCTGCGACAACGGCGATTCCCGCGCCGCCACCACGTTTCGTAGCACGGCCGGCGGACGATCTCCCGCGGCCTATGATGGGTACTCCGCGCGTTGACGATCTCGACGTCCCGACTTTCATTCGAAAGAAGGCTGACTAGGGATCAAATCAACGCCCTTTGAAAGGGAAGGCCGTCGGGGGCCTTCCCTTTTTTTTCGAACGTGTTGTAGGGGCGGCCCTCCGTGGCCGCCCGTGGTTTTGGTAAATGGTTCAAGTAGCAGCGGCCTCCAATTTGGCGAACACCCACCAAAACCACGGGCGGCCACGGAGGGCCGCCCCTACAGTACGGTCCTCGTCGCGTCGTGCGATGAAAGCAAAATCCTGCAAATCTGGTCTAAATTGTGATAGCAAACAAACTCCGTTTCAGTTCATCCTTCTTGCATCATTTCTTGCATGTAAATCTTTGAAATCAAACACGCTTTTCCCCTTTGCATTTTCGTCTCTTGTTGTGTAGCATGTCGGTCATTCCTTGCAGGAAACTCCATTACGGGTATTGTACGTTCCTCTCCTCGGATGGGCCGCAGCCTGCGAGAGCGTTTGACACTATCTGATATCTAAGCCCTGTGTCCTATACATTGCTAGTTCTCGACCGGCTTGAGAGAAAGCCCGTCAGAGATTTTTGGAGGTAATAATCAAGTGAATCGTAAACTCATCAGAACCACACTCGCGGAAGTGAAGGGCAAAGCCCGAGAAGTTCCGCAGCCCAGAGAGCGTTCAAATGGTAGCTCCCGCGCCTCAAACGATGGTGGCCAGCGCGAACGCGCTGCACAACAACACGCACCTGTTCAAGTTAAGAAAAGAGTTCCGCCTCCCAACGAAACTAATGCGGAAATCTTTTATTACAAGAAACAGATCGACGCTCATACACTGATGGTGATTGTTCTACTCGACGGCGAGGAGATCGAAGGCACTATCGAGTGGTACGATCGTGGTGCGTTGAAGGTAAACCGAAAGGGTGCGCCGAATCTACTCGTGCTCAAACGGAACATTAAGTACATTTACAAGGCCGACGAACGGGTAGAAAACGCCAGCGCCTAAGGCGCCTAAGTGATAGCGAAACTGAGTACAGCCTCGCCCTAAGTTCTCGCTGAAACAGTGCGTCGCCTCAAGCAATGCGACACTCCGAACAAAGCTCAGCCAATCCTGGTCCTCGACCCAGGAGAGTTTTGCCGCGCATCGGCATCACGATGGGAGACCCTGCCGGTATCGGACCGGAAGTGGTTCTCAAAGCGGTTGCGGAAGATGAAATCAAAAGGGTTTGCGTGCCGGTAATCATCGGCGATGCTAAATTGCTCGCTCACACGGCACGCACTCTGGATCTTCAATCAGGCTACGACATCATTCGCACTGGAGAGTCGTTTCCTGATCAACTTTCCGAACCAGTCATTTATCATCTCGACAATATCAGTGGACTTATCGAACCCGGCATCGAGTCGGGTGCGGCTGGTAAAGCAGCGGCTGGTTACATCGAAGCCGCGGTCGAGTTGTGTGCGGCTGGGAGCATCGATGCGATCGCAACGGCGCCAATCAATAAACGCGCATTGTTTCTTGGCGGTTATAGTTTTCCTGGCCATACAGAGTTTCTCGCCCATCTGACCGGTGCGGAGGAGTATGCGATGGCATTTGTCGCCGCAAACCTTCGCATCGTGTTGTTGTCAACGCACGTACCACTTTCTGAAGCGATCCGGCTGGTCGAGCGCGATCGGATTCTGAAGGTCATAAACCTGGCTCATCGCGAACTTCAGCGTTGGGGCATTGAGCGTCCGAGGTTGGCGGTGGCCGCTCTGAACCCGCACGGAGCTGAAGGTGGATTGTTCGGAGTTGAAGAGGCTTCGGAGATCATGCCTGCAATCGAATCCGCGCGACGACTCGACGATATAAACGTGCACGGCCCATTCTCGGCTGATACAGTTTTCCTGCGCGCTTCGCGTGGCGAATTTGATGCAGTCGTTGCCTGCTATCACGATCAGGCGATGATTCCTGTAAAGTGTTTGTCGTTTGGTGAAGCCGTCAACGTGACGTTGGGGTTGCCTTTCATCAGGACTTCAGTCGATCACGGCACGGCCTTCGACATTGCCGGCAAGGGAGTCGCGGAACATTCAAGCATGGTGGCTGCGATCAAACTTGCCGCAGAGCTTTCCACACAGGCGGGTGAGAGTTGTCGGGCAGTCGAGGTTTGAAACTTTAGAGAAGAACACTCACATGGATAACAACGACCTTACGAACGAAACTGAGAACCGGCGCATGCTGGTGGCGGATGACGATCCGGCTATTCTTCGATTGATCGCTACGATCCTCGAGAAAGAAAACTTCAGCGTGGTGACAGCGCGCGACGGGCGCGAGGCTTATAAGATCTTGCAGGCGGATCCGAATTTTACTGCCGCCATTCTCGACGTCGTCATGCCACACATTTCCGGTCCCGAGTTGGTCCGCTACATGAAATCCGAAGAGCGGCTGAAAAAGATTCCGGTGATGATGATGAC
>DASTVU010000072.1:0-6133 GCA_035758935.1 Pyrinomonadaceae bacterium
AATCCGCCGCCGCTGGTTGCGGATTACGTCGAGTGGCTGATAACGCTCGATCGCAAGTCGACAGGCTTGAAGGCGTTGCAAGGGAAAATCTGGCGGCAGGGTTATCAGGACGGGACTTTGAAGTCGCAGGTGTTTGCGGACGTTGCGCCTGCGTTCGAACGTTGGCATGAGCGAGGATTGAGTATCAGTATCTTTTCTTCAGGAAGCGTGTTGGCGCAGAAACTGCTCTTCGCGCATACCGAGGATGGAGATTTGACTCGGTTTATTGACGACTACTTTGATACCAACGTTGGTAAGAAAGGTGAGGCGGAAAGTTACCGGCGTATCGCAGAGAAGATGAAACTGGCGGCCGGAGAAATACTTTTTGTTTCAGACGTGATTGACGAACTCAACGCGGCGCACGATGCAGGGATGAAGACGTTATTATCGATACGCGAAGGTAATGCGCGGCAGGATAACGTTAAGCAATACCCAGAAGTCCACAGTTTCGATCAGATCTAAAACCTTGGACAGGATTTGCAGGATTTAGCAGGATTAACAAGATAAGTCTTCTATCTAACGCTTCTTCACATTGAAGTAATAGAAACCGATATCTTCTGCACTGCCGCTATCCGAAACACCACGTAATCTCAGTTCATATTCACCTGCGTTGAGAGCGGTTGCCGGAATTGTTAGTCCGACGGCGCGTGCTCCACGTCGATTTCTGGCGTTTAGATTCTCCCGCGTCCACACCTGGCGCCCTGCTAAGGTGCGCACCTCCACAGTAAATTTCTTGTACTGCTCTTCCGGATCGATTCCGATTTGAAGTCGGACCAGACGTGCATCTTCGGGTAGGACCAGGCTCGGATTGTTGTCGCCTCCGCGTGAAAGACCAGGTAAAAGGGTTAATGCGGCAATCACTGGACGCGGCGCCGGAGTCACCGCGTCCCCTGCTTCACTCAGCTCGCGTAACGACTCATCGGATTGCTCTCGTTGTTGCTTTTCCTGATTAAGTTGCGCATTTAGCTCTTCGTTGCGACGGCGCTCGAGTTCCAGCGCCTGCTGTTGTGCATCCCGTTGCGCCTGACTCGCCGCTTGTAACTCTTTGAGTTCGCTGCGCAGGCGCAACGTTTCGATGGAAAGATATCCTGCTCCGATTAACAACAGTGGCACCGCCGAGACAAATGCAATCCTCGCCGTGGGAGTAAGTCCATTAATAAATGCGTAAATCGCATCTCGCCAGGACCAGGATTGAGACTCACGAACCGTAATCTTTTTTGAGACGGCTTCTTCCTCCATCACGCCGGCGAGGGCTCGCGCAAACTCGACTCGCTTGCGCCGCTCCGCCGAGGCGAGAAACTGTCTCTCAAACCGCTGCCGTTCGGCGCCAGAAAGCTCGTTTCGGGCGTACTCGTCAATAAGATCGTTCTCGACGGCCGTGATGCTCGCGAGATAGTTCTTGTCCGCAAACGCACGATCTTCAATCGCGATCTGCTGTTCTTCGGACAGTTCACCAAGTAAATACTGGGCTATAAGGTTTTCGTTGTTTAAGTCAGTTGCCATACAGTTTTAGGGAAATTCTCTCGCCAGAGCACGGGGCAATGGCTCTTTACTCACCACGAATTGAACATTTGCACTACAGAATCAACCAAAGCGGGGAACTTCCACTTATGAGTGGCAACAAAACGGTTTTCATCACAAAGTTTTTTCATGCCCGCTCGACGCATTCTTCGACACACGACTGGAGCCTCTCCCGTAGTCGTAAAGCTCTCATTCTTAACGTGTTAACTGGAACTCCGAGGCGATCCATTAACTTCTTCCGGTTCTGAATCTTTTCGCCTTTTTCGCCCTGGTAATACTGAAGAATAAGGTCACGGTTGTCGGTTGACAGCGTTTGCAGGCAGCTTCTGAGACAGGTCAGACGGCTTTCGTCAGTGTCGGCTTCCTCGTAGACCTCGCTCGCCGTGCCGATTTCCGCAAGGGCTGATTGTTCTCGCTGCCGGCCTTTATTGATTTCGAGGAGTAGCAAACGAGCGACTCCCAACGCATATCCCGAATAATTGAGTATTTCTTCGCCTTCGGCGACTCGCTTGGCGATTCGGTTGATGGTTTCGTCGGCGTGGTCTTCAGGGAACGAGCACCCCCGCCATTCGAAGAAGCGGGTGAGATTGGTTCTGATTTCGAGATACTTTTGGGCGGCACTGTCGCGGTCTCCGCCGAGTGCGACGAGGAGCTTGTCAAAGGCTTCCTGGGTGAGGGTCCATTTCTGGCGAGCAGTGCCCTGCGCCGTCTGGCCGGAGCGGTCAGCGCCTACTTGAGCATGGTCCTGCTCGTCGGGCATTGGGTTGATCCAGTTAAGTGAGATTAAAAATCAGGTATCCACAGATTACACAGATTACACCCTAAAATAAAATCTGTGTAATCTGTGGATAGAAAGGCGGGGCTCAGTGCTTGATCTGGTCGTAAAGCTGTTTCGCCATTTCGGCGTTGATGCCCTTGAGCGTTTCGTACTGGGCCATCGCCTGTGTTTTGTCGTTGATGGCGTAGTAAGTAATTCCAAGGTTGAAATAAGCCTGGGCCAGGTTTGGTCTCAACTTGATCACTTCTTTGTACGACTCAATCGCTTCCGAGTAACGCCCCGCATTATAAAGAGTGAGCCCGAGATTAAAATGCGCCGATGCGTTCTTCGGTTCAATCTCTGACGACTTCTTCAGCGCATTAGCCGCTTCGTCGTATTTCTTCAAACCGTTGTAGGCGTTGCCGAGGTTCTTGTATGCGTACGAACGGATCTCGTTTCTCTCCTGAAACCCAAGCTTGTATGCCTCGCCTGTCTCGCCGAGAAGCTTGATCGCCTGTTGACTTGCATCCACCGCATCCTGATAGCGCCCGCTGTGGTTGTAAGCAAAACTCAGATTGTTGTAGACCTCCGGGCTAGTCGGATCACGTTTCAACGTTTCGTTGTAGACCTCGATTGCTTCCGGATAGCGGTCCAATCGCGCGAGTGAAAAGGCCAACGGCAGGTACGCGCCGTTGTAGTCGGGCTTAACCTTGATTGCCTTCTGATAGGCGTCAATGGCCGCCGCAAACTTGCCCTGGTCCACATAAACATTTCCCAATCCAGCGAAAGCACGCGCGTCGTCAGGAGCAATCTGCGCGGCCAGTTGATACTGCTGTTCGGCTTCTTCATAACGAGGCTTCGGAGCACTGCGAGCGGCGTTAGCCCTGGCGATGATTGCATCCTGTTTTCGGACAGGCGGTTTTTGAGTCGGCTTGACGCGTCCTCCGCCAGTGGCTCCCTGGCCACCGCTCGAGACATGGACCGTCGGATTTTGGGGCGCGCGAAAGATCAGGGCCGCTCCGCCAGTGATATCGCGCAGCAGGCTGCCACCGCCCGTGATGTCCTGGGCCATGGCGCTGACCGTAATGGCTAAACCCAAACAAAAGAGGGGGAAAAGACGGGTTTTCATGCGGAAGTCGTTCTCCTTCGGGCCAGATTACAACTCATTCTGGCGACAGACACAAGGTCGGAGCCTAAGGTGCACAACTCCGTAAAAAAGTTGGACAGGGTTGACAGGATTTTTCAGGAGGTACCGGAGCCAGTCGTCGTAAGACTCGGCGCCTCCTTGGAGTGCGCCAACTTGTTGGCGCATTAGTATGTATACCAAAGCGGTGACAAGTCACCGCACTCCAAGGAGACGCCAACTTCGAAAGGATTACTTTAAATCGTCTAGTTGTAGGCCGATCGGAGCGGCTCCGGTGCCCTTCAGGCCATCGAGGACGCGTGCGACTTCGCCGTAAGGGATGTTGCGTGGGGCTTTGATGAAAACAGTCTTCTCGATGCGCTGGTTCTCGGGAAGATCCAGGCGTGCGATCAAGTCGAAGCGATAAGCACGATTGCGCAGCCGTTCTTCAAAAAGAGACGTGAGCTTCGAGCTGAGTGGTGAGAGATCATCGACCGTTCCCATGTTGGACAACCCGTTGAGCTTAAGTGTTCGATCGGGTTCGATTGTAACCACGAGCGTCAGGTCGCTGGGATTAATTTCCGGATTGTTATGAGGTATAGCCGGCAGTTTCGTCATGAAGCGGTGCGGCTTCAAGGGCGCGGCCACCATAAAGATGATGAGAAGTACAAGGAGAACGTCGATCAGCGGAGTTACATTGATTGTGGGCGCAGTCATTTCATCCCTCCCGTTTTAGCCACAAAGAAGCACAAAAGGCACAAACGGTTAGACACACATATAATTGAATTGTTCCCGGAAGAAATTCTTATCGGGCGCTGTCGCGTGGGAAGAGGACGCGTTCTGGTTCGGCGTTCAATCTGTTGAGTAGCTCCACGATCAACCTCGACTTCACTCGGCCGGCTTCTTTCGGATGGACCAGATAACGAAGGATTGCTTCGAGCCAGGTGTTGTCACTCACGCGAAACAGGACCACTGGCCGCTCCTGCACTTCGAGGTGATTCACCGGCGTTTGCGCGAGTATTTCGCGAAAGACCGCGACCTGCTTCATCATCGCTTCACCAACTTCCTGCTCTGCCACTTCCTTCATCGTCGCCGCAATAAACTCGAGGTCGGCATTGTATGCAACCTGAAACTTGATCTCGTTCCAGATGTATGGAAACAACGGCCAGGTGTAGTTGTAAACAGGCGAGCTCAACACAGTCGAGTTAGGAAACTTGATAATGCGGCCGCTTGGATGCTCAGTGGAAAGATAGTCGCCACCGAATTCCCAAAGCGTCGTGTCGAGATAATTGACGTCAAGCACATCGCCGGTCGCAGTGCCGATCTTGATCCGATCGCCGACGCGATAAGGTTCGCGCAGGAGGATATAAACCCAGCCAATAAAACTCGTGATTGGTGTTTGCAGCGCGAAGCCGAGTATCAGCGAAATTAGACCAAACGAAACAACCGCCGTGTACCAATTCTGAAAAAAGATGGTGAGCACAAAGAACGCAATCGCCAGCCACAACACGAGCCGCGAGACGCGCTTCAAGTTGTACTGGTAAACAGCATTTGGGACCCGTCCGATGATGTAAACGTCGATCAGGCGCAAAACCATCAGGCATGCAACGACGACGGCGATCCCAAGAATAAGCTTGAGCGTCAGCGGATACTTTTCGACAAAACCCGGGAACTGAGACTTCAGCACCTGGTGCAGCGCGCCGAGAACGATGAACACCACGAGGTGAGTGCCAATGAGAAACTTGTCACGCGCACGCACCTTCGCTTCGCTCTTCTCAGCAGGCGTGGCTTGCTTCAACGCACGCTGCACGTCGGCGTCCTGCTTCACTTCCTCGACTTGTCGCTGTAGTTCGTCTTTAGTTGGTGGCTGTGAGCTCACTTCACGTCCTTTAGCCCATCGATAACGACGCGGGCCACAGTTGGGATGATCTCGCGTTCATTCGCGTGTTGAGAAGTAAACGTTGCCAGGACAAACTTTCCGCCGTCAGGCATTTCGACGTAGGCAACGTCGTGACGCGTGGTGCTGGTCCATCCGGCCTTGGACCACAGACGAAATCCTTCGCGACCTTTAAGCGCGATGCCGGTGAAGCCGATTCCCTGATTATCCGGATCGTTGCTTTGCCCGGTGTATTCTCGTTTGAGCAGATCCATCATTGCGGCCGTGCGCGCCGGGTTTGCGATTTTTCCGGTCACGATCTCCATCATCAGGCGTGCTGTTGCGTCGGTGGTCAGTTTGTTCCGGTTCTCACCGTTCGTTCCACGCGATACGCGTTCGCGACCGTAAGCATCTTCGCAAAATGTTTTTTGGTTGACGTTGATGTTTGTGTAGCCGAGTGATGAGAAATAACGGTTCACGGCGTTGCGTTTGTTCTGCCACTCTTCCATTTCTTTCGGTGGTAATTCGTAGCCCGCAGTCGTCTGCGTGATCACGTCGACCACGTACTGGGTCGCTTCATTCGAGGAGTCGACGATCATGTCGCGCAGTGCACGAGTCAACTCGGGTGTTTGCTCGATCTTCTTGTCCTCAAGCCAGCGGTGAGCGGCGACGAGAAAGAAGAGTTTGACGACGCTCGCCGGATAAATGCGTTCATTGCCACGGAAGCTGGCAGTTACCGGGCGCTTCGCATCGCGCAGATCGATCAGTGTTATCGAGAGTTCGCTTTCCTGAAGTTTCCTGGCGGCAAATTGTTCCA
>DASTVU010000073.1:0-4331 GCA_035758935.1 Pyrinomonadaceae bacterium
TTTGTTCGAGTTCCATAGGGAGACATTTTAGCCACAGATGAACGCGGATGAACACAGATAAGAATAATCCGTGTTCATCCGTGTAAATCCGTGGCTAGTCCCCTGCTTCCACGAGTCTTGGTTTCTGCGAGCGGCGGGAACGGAAGAACGAGGTGCGATCCAAAACGTTCTCCTGAAATTGCTCGAGGTAGAGATAAATCACTGGCGTGATGTAAAGCGTGATGAATTGCGACACGATCAGACCACCGACGACCACGAGACCGAGCGGCCGGCGTGATGAACCGTCTGCACCATAACCGAGCGCGATCGGCACGGCGCCAAAGACTGCCGCAAGCGTCGTCATCAAAATCGGTCGGAAACGATCCATACTGGCATCGTGTATCGCCTTGTCCGCAGCTTCACCGTTCTCAACGCGATGGCGCGCGAAGTCGACGATCATGATGCCGTTCTTCTTCACAATGCCCATCAACATAAACATGCCGACAAACGCGTACAGCGACGCTTCCTGCCCAAAAACAATCAGCGTCAAGAGCCCACCAACGAGCGCAGTCGGCAGAGTTGAGAGCACCGTCAACGGATGCACGTAACTCTCGTAAAGGATCGCGAGGATCACGTACATCACAAACACCGCGAGTGCCATCAGGATCGTCAAACTGGTCACGGTACGACTAAACGTGAGCGCCTCACCCTGCAATTCCGCGCGCACACCCGAGGGAACGATCTGGGACGCCGAACTGGTGATGTAGTTAGTCGCATCACCAAGTGCAACGCCCGGCTTGAGGTTGAAGAAGAGCGTCATGCTCGTGAACTGGTTCAAGTGGTTCACCGTCTGTGGTCCAAGCGTCGATTTCCACGTGATCAATTCACTGAGCGGCACGAGTTTGCTACCGTCATCGGATTTGATGTAGAGCAGCGACAGATCTTCCGGCTTCTCACGCACGGAGTCGTCCATCTCTAGAATCACCTGATACTGATCGTCGGGCTTCTTGATCAGGTAGGTGTAGTTTTGCGAGTAGGCGTTGCGCAGCAAGTTAAGAATGCGGGCCTCTGAAACACCGTACGTCTTAGCCTCATCACGACGAAGCTCGATGTCGAGATTGGGCGTGTTGTGGTAGTAGTCCGACGACACACTCAAAAATCCCGGATACTCCATCATCTTGCCCATCAGCTTCTGACCCGTTTCATAAACCTGATTAGGATTTACGCCCGAGACAGTGAAAGCGTACTGGCCTTGTTGCTGGCTTGTAACACCGGTGCTGATCTCGAGCACCGGAAACGGCCGCAGGAATGTCATCACACCGGGGATCGTGTTGAGCTTGCCCATCATCTCCGCAGTTACTTCCGGGATAGGCTTGCGCTCTTCGGGCGGTCTGATGAATGTAAAAGTAATTCCCTGGTTGGCGGCGAGAAATCCGGTCGCACCCGTCATCGTGAATTCAGTGATAACGTTTGGATCTTCCTGCAATATCTTGTCGACGCGACCCTGATACTCGCGCATCTGCTTCGGCGACGATCCTTCCTGAGCGATGAACGCGCCGAAGATCACGCTGCTGTCTCCCGGCGGCAGAAAGGTTTTCGGCACAAGCATGAACAACCAGATCGTGCCGGCCAAACAGATGGCCCAGATCACGGGCGAGATCCAACGGTGACGCAAAAACCACCAGAGTGAGCCACCGTACAAATATAAAATTCGTTTCTCGATGCCACCGATAACGCGCTCCATCCACGTCCTGCGCGAACCTTCGCCACGATCTTTCAACAACCGAGCGCACATCAACGGCGTGAGCGTCAGAGATACCAATCCTGAAGCAAGAATCGCGATCACAATCGTGATCGCAAACTCCCGGAAGATTCGTCCGACGAGGCCCGTCATGAACACAAGCGGAATAAATACAGCGGCGAGAGAAATCGTCATCGACATGATCGTGAAGCTGATTTCCTTCGCGCTATTTATTGAGGCTTCAAACGCCGGTTCACCGCGCTCCATGCGTCGCACCGTGTTTTCCAGAAACACGATCGCGTCGTCAACGAGAAAACCGATAGCTAGCGTGAGCGCCATCAACGAGAGATTGTCGAGGCTATAACCAAGCCCGCGCATCGCGATGAACGTAATCAGCAACGACAACGGTAATGCCACTACCGGAATTAACGTATCAGTCACGCGGCCCAGGAACGCAAAGATGACGATCACGACGAGGATAAAAGCGATGATCAAAGTAGCCTGAACGTCCGCAACCGAGTGCACGATGTTTGCGGAGCGGTCGTAAATCGGCCTGATCGTAATCGATCCCGGCAGTTCCGACTGGATCATCGGCAGGATTTCATGAATCGATTTAGAGACTTCAACGGCGTTGGCGCCGGCGCGGCGATTGACCGCCACAATCACTGTCGATGAAGGCACCGTGCCGCCGCGGTACCAGAAACGCATGTTGACGCGCTCGTCCTGAACCGAGTCTTTAACGGTCGCAACGTCGCGAAGATAAATCGGCGCGTTGTTGGTGCCGCCGACTATCAGGTTGCCGTATTGTTCGGCACTCTCGAGCTGACCCTGCGGTCGCAAAATCGCAGTTCGCGAAGGACTGTCCAACTGTCCCGCGCCTGTGTAGCTGGTGCCGTTCTTGATCGCGTTGTTCAGATCGTCGATTGAGATGTCGCGCGCCCACATTTCCTTGGGATTTGCCTTGATGCGAATCGCCGACTTCGTGCCGTAGACATTTACCTGCGACACGCCCGGCAGAATACTGATGCGCTGTCCGACCTGAGTGCTGGCGTAATCGTAAAGCTGGCCCGGCGTAACCGAATCGCTAACCATCGCGATGTACATGATCGGCTGATCGTTAGGATTCGTCTTTGAATAAGTCGGTGGTGATGGGAGATCCGAAGGCAAACTACCGGTCGCCTGGGAGATCGCCGTCTGCACGTCGGTCGCAGCGGCGTCGATGTTTTTGTCGAGTGCAAACTGGAGGGTCAATATCGCAACGCCCTGGGTGCTCTGCGAAGTGACGACTTCCAGTCCGTTGATCTGCATGAACTGGCGCTCGAGCGGCGTGGCGATGTTATTGGCGACCGTGTCGGGACTCGCGCCGGGATAACCGACGGTCACCTGAATCACCGGATAGTCGACCGCTGGAAGGTCGTTTACGGGGAGTTGAAAGTAACTCATCACCCCGAAAAGGATCACGGAGAGAGTCAGCACCGCGGTCATTACCGGCCGCCGGATGAATGGTTCAGAGAGATTCATGACTTCTGTTTACTGCGCTACCGCTGTCGCCGGGCTTGATTGCGGTTGTTCGATGACTACCTTGCCGCCTGGCGTCACGCCGAGTTGTCCGTTGACAACAACCTTCTCACCTGCTGAGACACCTTTCTGAACAACGACCAGATCACCTTGTCGCTGACCCAACGACACTGTGCGCTGTTCGGCAGTCGAGTCAGGCTTGATCACGTAAACATACGAACCTGCTGCAGACATCTGCGGTGCAGTCGCCGGTATAAGCACTGCGCTGGGCACATTTCCAAGCAACAGACGCACGCTCACGAAGCGGCCGGGCCAGAAACGATGTCCGGGATTTGGAAGTGTGGCGCGAAGAGTCACTTGACCGGTTTCGGTTTGCACCGCGTTGTCGACAAATGTCAGATGTCCTGAAATTGGATCATCGGTCGAATCCGGCAGCCGGACTTCAGCATTCAAAGTGCCCGCACGCATCTGCTCCTGAACGTGCGACAGATTGTTTTGTGAGATCGTGAAGTCAGCGTAGATCGGATCGAGTCGCTCGATCACGAGCAACGCGTTGGTTGAAACACCGGAAGTCGATTCGGCATTGCTCATTGGCCCACCGGGATTTACAACATTTCCAATATCAACCAGACGCTGACCGGCGCGTCCATCGATGGGCGAATGGATGAAGCAATAACTGAGTTGCACTTTCACGTTATCAATTGCCGCCTGGTCAACTTTGATCGTTTCATCCGCGCTTCGCACTGCGGCACGCGCTGCTTCGGAGTTGGCTTTGAGAGTATCGTAGTCAACACGTATCTGTTCGTACTGCTCGCGCGCCACGACGCCCTGTTCAACCAACACGCGATAGCGGTTCACCTGGGCGCGGCCCCAATTCTCACGCGCGACCTCACGCGCCAGATTTGCCTCTGCTTGTTTCTTCGCGGCAACGTCTTTGGCGAGATTTGCCTGCGCCTGCTTCAGATTCGCTTCAAATGGTCGCGGATCGATTGTAAAAAGCAGTTGGCCTTTTCTGACGTTCGCGCCGTCAGTGAAATGAATTTTGACTATTCGGCCGGAAACCTGTGGCTGAATCGAGACTGTTTCTTTTGCG
>DASTVU010000074.1:0-18203 GCA_035758935.1 Pyrinomonadaceae bacterium
GTGGTGTCTTAATTTGGATTTCTCTGTGCAACCTCTGTGTCCTCTGTGTCTCCGTGGTTATAGAAACCGGCGATACAACAACCACAGAGACACAGAGGACACCGAGCTTTCACAGAGAAGAACTCAAACTAAGACACTACCCATCCTGTGAAGCCACCTTCATTAAACCGTAGACAGAATGAACAAGATTGTTCAGGATTTACAGGATTACATATTTGCCTTTAACATGGCTATCAAATGCGACGCGCCATCTACCCCGGTTCGTTCGACCCGGTCACTAACGGTCACCTGGACATCATCGAGCGCGGCTGCAAACTCTTCGATGAGATAATCATCGGTATTCTCGTCAACCCGGACAAGCGACCCTTGTTTACAGTTGAAGAACGGCAGGAGATGCTCACTGAAGTCGTGAAAGGCATCAATAAGGGAGACTGCACACTGCGCGTTGATTCTTTTACCGGATTGCTGGTCAACTATGCGGTGGCCCAACACGCGGACGTTATCGTCCGTGGTATCCGCGCGATCTCCGACTACGAATACGAACTACAAATGGCGTTGATGAACAGACGTTTGGAGCCGGGAATTGAAACCGTATTTATGATGCCCGCTGAGACGTACTCCTATGTAAGCTCACGGTTGGTTAAAGAAGTGTTTCAGCTCGGCGGCGCAGTCACCGGCCTGGTCCCGCCGCTTATTGAAAAACTAATGAAAGAAAAGTTGAATCAAGGATGAAAACCTGGCCTGTTATGTCACCCTTTCCTGTTTCTGAAAACGTCGCTCGCATGCAGTCGTCAGCAACAATGGCTGCCATGCAAGCAGCGGAAGCTTTGCGAGCCACCGGCGCGAATGTTTGCGACTTCGGTGCCGGTGAACCGGACTTCGACACTCCCGACAACATCAAACAAGCGGCCGAAAGAGCTATGAGTGCCGGTCGCACGAAGTACACTGCCAACGCAGGTATTCGCGAGCTCCAACGTGCGATTATCGATTTCTATAAGAAAGAGTTTGGCACCGAGTATCAACCATCCGAAGTGATGGCGACGGCGGGCGGCAAGCAAGCGATCTTCAATGCAGTTGTCACTCTACTGAACCCGGGCGACGAAGCGCTCATTCCTAAACCCTACTGGGTCACGTTTCCGGAGATCGCAGTCTTCGCAGGCGCTAAACCCGTCTTTATCGAAACCGAAGAAACTGACTTTGTGCTCTCAGCGGATCAGGTTGAGCGCGCCATCACGCCACGAACAAAGCTACTGATTTTGAACTCACCTTCCAATCCTTCCGGCCGCGTACTACTACCCGCGGAGTTTCGAAGGATCATGGAGTTGACGAGCGAACGTGGGATCTATGTCGTTTCCGATGAGTGTTACCTGCGGTTTGTCTATCCGCCGGGCGAGGTGTTTAGTGCCGCGAGTTTGCCTGCCGAGCTTCGATCGCGTTTGTGCATTGCCGGATCGTTCTCGAAGACTTACGCGATGACAGGCTGGCGTGTTGGGTATGCGCTGGCCTCGGCTGATTGGACCAAAGTGATGCTGAAGGTCCAGGGTCACTCGACTTCGAACACAAATTCAATCGCGCAATGGGCCGCGGTTGAGGCACTCACGGGATCACAGGAGTCTGTGGGACTCATGCTTGCGGAATACACGCGCCGGCGTGAGTGGTTGTTGAATGCGTTGTGTGAGATTCCGGGTTTCAAGTGCAGTGAGCCTGAAGGTGCGTTTTATGCGTTTCCCGACGTGCGTGGATGTTTGCATAAGACCTTAAAGACTTCCGGTGACTTCGCACGACAACTGCTCGAGGAAGAGCACACAGTTGTCACTGATGGAGCAGGCTTCGGAGCTGAAGGTTTTATTCGTATATCGTACGCGACGTCGATGGAGCGAATTCAGGAAGGAGTGAAGCGAATCAAGCGCTTCGCCGAGAAATATAATTAGCCACGGATTAAACGGATGAACACAGATCAGTGTTTATCCGTGAAATCCGTGGCTCAAACTTAGTACAGATTGAAGTTGTATTCCAACTGCATCCACATCGAGACTTGGTGCCCGTCCTTGGTTGCAGGGACGAACTTGATCTGACGTGCTGCTGCAATTGCTCTTTCAGTCAAACCGTACGGCAAACCCGAAACAGTTCTGATATTCGAGACTGTTCCGTTTGACGCAAACACCACCTTCAGCACGACTGTGCCGGTAACCTGGTTCTTGCGCGCGTCTTCAGTGTACTGCGGCTCAGGTTTCGAGATCAGACGTGCTTTTGTTGTAACGTCCTTGCCGGTAAAGATCCGGTCGTAGCCGCCACCACCACCGCCGCCTGGTCCACCACCGCCGTCGTTTCGGTCACCGCCGCCGATGTTTCCACCACGGCCTGGTCCAAGACCACCACCTTCACCCGGTCCGATACCGCCGCCTGTTCCAGTTCCGATACCGTTTCCAGTACCCGGACCAGACGAAGGATCGGTGCTCTTCGATTTGTAGTCACCGTATGGCAACACACGCGCATCGGGTGGCACGAGCATCGGATCTGCGACCACTGTCGCTGCAACCGGCAACGATGGATTCTTGATTTGCGGTGGCTTCGGATCCGGAGCCACTACCTGCGGAATTGTTAGAGACGCTTGCGGAACTTTACCAAACGAAGCGGGCTTCGCTTCTTCACGTCCACCGCCACCACCACCGGCAGCTTTTTCAGGCTTCGGCTTGCTGCCGCCGCCACTTCCCTTGTTTAGACCAGCAGTTCCCGGATCTGGAGTCGGTTGCTCGTCAGGGATGTCGAGCATTTGCTCGACCTGCAGTTCTTCCTGGTTCAGCGCAAGGGCTTCCTGTCGTCGTTGTTTTTGATCGATTCCAATGATGATGCCCAGGATGGCAAAGAGGAATACGAACGACGAGACCATCGCAGCGACCACGCTTCGCGAGTCAGATGGCTCAGCGCCCATAACTGCGGCACCACGCTCGCGTCCCAGCCAGGTGGAAAAGAGCGCTACGAGCAATCCGCTAGCGATTAACGTGAACAGAGCCAGTCCAATACGCGATGCGCGAACACCCTGCGTGCGGTCCATTAACAGGACGGCGCCAACCAATCCAACCATGCCCAGGAAAGCCGCACCCATTGCCACCAGCACATTCGGTTTCCCGAGAAACTGGCGAAACTTCTGGCCGTAGCCAACAAAGGCTCGCTTCGTGAATCCAAACGGATCGCGTTTGAACTCGGGCCAGGTCAGTTCATATTGATGAGCGGTATCTTTTAGTTCGTGGCTAAGACGAGCCATCAGACCTGCGTCATCCATGATGGTCAGGTGATACTCATCCCGTAGAGCAAGCGCTGAGGAAGTATTGGAAGCAACGTAGATTGGATCGTTTGCAAGCGGCTCTTCAGTGGAAGCATTGTAAGCCGCTGATGCGATCCCTGCCGATTGATTGTCTCTGCTGACCGTCACGCTCGGATCCCGATCGATTGTCAGGCTTGGATCTTCCACTGGCGGGGTATTGACCGTCAGGGGATTGCCGTCAACCGGACAAAAGCTGAACTTGTCAGCAAACTCTTCTTTACATACTGAACAGAACTTCATCAATACTACCTCTTCCGCTCCGGAAAATTCTCTTGCAAAGCTGGTTACGATTCGCTTGTCGAGAACTCTCGAAGGCCCTGGCGCTACCCAGCGTTTGAGCAACGACTTGAGCTCATCGTCGGAAACAAACTCTTCTTCCGGCTCAACGCCCATTTCAGGCCTCCCTCAAAGTACCAATTTCCCGACTACTATTCAATTCCTGATTGCTTTTCAGATAAGGACTCAGGATCCGTCTCAAGGCTCCCCGAGCCCGGTAAAGCCGCGCTTTTATGGCTCCTACGTCGGTGCCCGCAATCTCGGCCACCTCACTCAAGCTCAACCCCTCGTACTCAAACAAGATCAGCGCCTCACGTTGCAATTGCGGAAGACTAAAAATCGCTTCCCTCACCTGAGTCGCTAACTCCTCATCGAGCAACCTTCGCAAAGGCCCTCGACTCGGCGCATCTTTCGGTTCCTCGGAAACTTCATCCATGCCGGCCTCTCGTCCCTGATCACGGAAGTGCTTCAGAGCCAGATTCCGGGCGGCGGCATACAAATACGTTTTCAAAGAAGCCCGCTCAGGACGATAGTTCTCAGGTTTGCGAATCAAACTGAGGAAGCAGTCGTGCGTAACGTCTTCAGCAATTTCAACCGAACCCAATAATCGGTAAGCAAAACGAAAAATTGGTTCCCGATACCGGTCGTACAACTCCAAGAAGGCTGCCTGGTCGCCGTCTCCTGCCTTTTCCAGCAAAAGCTCGTCTGTGATTCTCTCGGGCAATCAAGCACTCGATCCTGCAGGATTAGCTCCTGCTATAGTTACCATCAACCGGAAAAAAGTTACTGTCCGAAGGAAAAAAACTTGCGCGTACCAGCAAATATAGAGAATACCGACCGAATATTAATCCCACGTCCCCCGGCAAGTACATACTTTTTGCATCTAAGCGGGGTCAGATCAGCCGGATCCCTTTTGTCAATCAGGGCTTAGGATGCGCCCAAAAGCCAAACGGTTGACGCGCAAACACACGGCATCTAAGATGTTTTGCGACCAAGCTGGCAGTGCAATTCAGGAGTAATTGACATCTTTTGATTACGGGCACCCCTTTTGGAGTGCGGCGGCCTAACGCCGCTTTGTTATCGATTAAGCGTGATCAAGACCAAAGCGGCGTCAGGCCGCCGCACTCCAAAGTGGTTCGCTGAGACCCTCGTATGAAATTTTTCCGAAGAGCTTTAATTCCGATCCTGTGCGTTCTGCTGTTCTCCTATCCAGCATTTCCACAGCCCGCAGCCCAGCCGGAACGTGAACAACTCCTGAACGGCCTGCGTCTGTTGTTCTGGACTAAGCCGGGTAGCCCCGACGTCACCTTAAAACTGCGCATCAACAGTGGCGCTTCGTTCGATCTGGCCGGCAAGGCAGGCCAGATGGCATTGCTCGGCGACTTACTATTTCCCGATGCCGCTACCGTCGATTTTTTCACAGACGAAATGGGCGGGAAGCTCGATGTGAACGTAGGGTACGATTCCACAACCATCACGATGGTTGGCAAAGCTCATGAGTTTGAACAGATTATTGAGGTTTTGCGCAATGCTATTCTGTCGACACAGTTAACACCGGAAGTCGTGACGCGCATGCGTGATCAGCGCATCAAGCTCCTACGCGACACGTCGATCGCACCAGCAGCAGTTGCGGACCGTGCGATTATTGCAAGACTGTTTGGTGACTTTCCGTATGGCCGTCCGGCCGCCGGCTCACCCGAGGATGTAGCACGAGTGGATCGCGCCGATTTAATGCAGGCGCGCGATCGCTTTCTGAATTCAAACAACGCGACCCTGGCAATTATCGGCGGCGTCACGAAACCACGCGCCATGAGAGCTGTGCGCCAACTGCTCGGACCGTGGCGTAAAAGCGAACAGATCGTCCCGACAACTTTTAAGCAACCAGCTCCAGCCGATCCACGAACACTGATAGTTAATGTCCCTGGACCAACTGTCGAGCTTCGTTTAGCCGTGCGGGGAGTTTCTAGATCAGACAAGGACTTTCCGACCGCCGCGATCCTGGCTCGACTCGCACAGAATCGCTGGCAAGCCTCAGCACCCGAATTAGCAAGACAGCCAGTATTCGCTCGAAATGATGCCTATGTTTTGCCAGGCGCATTTGTCATCGGTGCCGCAGTTAACGAAATGACGGTTTCCGATTCGCTTGCGAGCGCAAGAAAAGCGATTGACTCTTTGATGAGCACGCCAGCTACAGCCGAAGAGTTGGAACGTGCAAAGACGGAAGTGATCAACGATCTCTCGCCTGTTATTACCAAGCCCGAGGCGCTTCCAGATCCGTGGCTCGACGCTGATACGTATCGATTAAGTGCTCCACAGGATCAGATTGCGTTGCTGAGATCGGTAACCGCCACAGAGGTTCAGCGAGTGGCTAACAGGCTCTTTAATAAAACAATAGTCTCGGTGGTTGCAGGTGAAACAGCACCAATAAAAGCGGCGTTACAAGGTCGTCATCAGTTCGAAGTTCTCGGCGAAATCGCGACTCCGGCGCCATCACCAAAACCGCCTGCAAAACCACCGAGCAACACCAATCCCGGGTAATCACAAATTGTTTGCAAGCGTCTTGCAACCAAACCTCCATCAGATTTGGCTTAACTGTGCCTGTTGATAACGGAAGTGCCGCGAAAGAGCATGCGAGCCGCGTTCGTAAGATGTTTTCAACGATTGCGCGCCGGTATGACTTCTTGAATCATGTGCTTTCCGGCAATGTTGACAAACGTTGGCGCCGGATTGTTGCAACCAGAGTACGCGAGAGGCTTCCGTCGAGCAGCGCCTGCGTTCTGGATGTGGCATGTGGCACGGGCGATCTATCGCTTACGCTGTTTGAAATTACGGGGGCAGGAGTTGTTGGGACTGATTTCTGCCGGCCGATGTTAGATATCGCTGCCGGTAAGACGTCTGGTCGCATACGCCTAATCGAGGGTGATGCCTTGGACCTTCCCTTTCGAGATGGCACGTTCGACGCCGCGACGATCGCATTTGGATTGCGCAACTTGTCGAATGTCGAAAGTGGTTTGGCAGAACTCTCCAGAGTCTTGAAACCGGGCGGCTGGGTGGCTGTGCTCGAGTTTTCGAGACCCGCGAATGCGATTCTGCGACCTCTGTTTAATCTGTACTTCAGAAGAGTACTGCCGTTGATGGGTGGCATAGTGAGCGGTTCACTGAGTGCTTATACCTATCTACCGGCATCGGTCCAGAAGTTTCCGGACCAGTCTCAACTCTCGCTCCTGATGGAGCAGGCAGGATTTGTTCAGGTTGGTTATGAGAACCTGACCGGTGGGATAGCGGCCTTGCATTTGGGCAAAAGGCCGAAATGATTTTGTGAGATTGGTTGCAGCGTTTAGTTTGCAACCAGATACGTAGTCACGGGGTATGGTTTGGTAAGCGCGCGGTTGTCGGGGCTGTGCGAGTATTCGAACCTACCCTGGGCTACGTTTTTTAGTTTGGGCCACAGATTTTCGCGGATGAACGCGATCTGTGGCCATGCTATTATGCGCGCGCGTGCGCACCAGTCTCCGGTACCGGATCTTCGGCATTCTCCGACGCCTGCTTATTCTCCTGCTGGTAGTTTGGACCGTCGTCTCTCTTGTCACATTACTAATTGAACTCGTACCCGGCGATCCGGCGGTTGCAGTGCTCGGTGAGCAAGCGACACCGGAACAGTTTGCACAGTTTCGCGAGAAGCACGGTCTCGACCGGCCACCGTTTTTCTTTTCCTTTCCACGCGACAATAACGATCAGCGACATTTCGTCTGGCATGGTGTCGACAATCGCTACACCGACTACTGGCGCTCGTTGCTCAGTGGTGACATGGGTCTGTCGTTTCGCAACGATCGTCCCGTGTCAGAACTGATTCTTGAACGCTATCCCGCCACAATTGAGCTCGCAATTTTCGCGATGCTGATCGCAATCGTGATCGCTATTCCTCTCGGAGTCATTGCCGGCACAAATCGCGGAACCATCGTGGACAACGTCGCTTCAGTTATAGCGTTGTTGGGCATCAGTCTGCCCAGTTTCGTGATCGGGCCGATGCTCGTTTACATCTTTGCAGTGAAGCTCGGTTGGCTCGCGCCATCGGGACGTTTTGACTGGAGCGACATTATTTTGCCTGCGTTTACCCTCGGCGCTGCGTTGTCAGCGATATTGACGCGCATGGTGCGCTCGTCTGTTATCGAAGAGTTGGGTGAAGACTATGTTCGAACCGCGCGCGCGAAGGGCTTAAGCGAACGCACGGTCATTTACAAACACGTTTTGAAGAACGGCTTGATTCCCGTCGTAACTATTCTCGGTTTGCAACTGGGCGTGTTGCTCGCAGGTGCGATTATCACTGAGAAAATCTTCGGCTGGCCGGGATTGGGACTGTTACTCGTTGAGGACGGCATCGGAAAACGCGACTACCGCGTCGTGCAAGGCTGCGTGCTCGTGATCAGCATGACTTACATCATCGCGAACTTACTCACGGATATGGTGTATCGCTGGCTCGATCCGCGGATCAGAGTGGGATGATTTCAGAACTTTGTGCTTTGTACCTGGTGCTTTGTAAAAACAAGGGACTAAGAACTAAGCACAAAGTACAAACAAATGAACCGCTTAACCATCATTGGTCTTGTTATCGTCGTGGTGCTCGTGCTCGTGGCGCTGCTGGCGGAGTGGATTGCGCCGTATGACGTCGGCGCGACCAATTTGTCGATGCGGTATCTAGCACCCTCCGCCGCACATTGGTTTGGCACCGATTCCACCGGACGCGACATTTTCTCGCGCGTGGTGTTTGGCGCACGAATCTCATTGCAGGTCGGCATCATCGTGGTGACGGTATCGGCCGTCATCGGCACGATTCTCGGTGCGATTGCGGGTTATTACGGCGGCTGGGTCGATCGTGTGGTTTCGGGTTACGTCTTCAACGTGTTCCTCGCATTCCCGGGTTTGTTGTTGGCGATCGCGATGGTGGCTTTCCTCGGAGCCGGCTTGAACAAACTCATTTTCGCGCTATGCATCATCGGCTGGGTCGGCTACGCGCGACTCATTCGCGGCCAGGTCTTGAAAGTTCGTGAATACGACTTCGTTCAGGCAGCGCGGGCACTCGGCGCGAGCGACGCGCGCATACTATTGATTCACATTCTTCCCAACGCGATTCAACCACTCATCGTGCAGGCAAGTTTGGGAATGGCCGGTGCGGTGCTCTCCGAAGCGGCGCTGTCGTTCCTGGGACTCGGTGTGCCACCACCTGCGCCGTCATGGGGCGTGATGATCGAAGAAGCCCGCGATTTATCGACACTACAAGTCGCACCGCACGCACTGATCTTTCCCGGCATCGCGATTGCGCTCACGGTTCTGGCCTTCAACTTCATTGGCGACGGCCTGCGCGAGTATCTGGATCCGCGGCAACGAGCTCGATGAGCGCCATCTCCGTCCGCAATTTATCCAAAACCTATCCCGTCCCGTTTCGACGAGTGCGCGCATTTTTTCGACGTCCGGTGAAAGACCCGGTGGAGGCGCTTCGCGATGTTTCGTTTGAAGTTGAGACCGGCGAGATCTTCGGTCTGATTGGACGCAACGGCGCTGGAAAAACTACCTTGACGAAGATCGTCGCGACGCTCGTCCAACCAACAACCGGCAGCGTCGCAGTGCGCGGACACGATAGCGTTCGCGAAGACGAACATGTTCGCCGCGAGATTGGTTTGGCGACGGCCGAAGAACGCAGTTTCTACTGGCGCTTAACGTCTGAACAGAACCTCATGTTCTTCGCGCGCCTGCACGGGCTTTCCGATCGAGATGCAAAACAACGAATCAGAGATCTGTTTACGAAACTCGAGTTGGACGAAGTAGCACGACGTCGCTTTGGTGAGCTTTCAACCGGGAACAAGCAGCGCCTGGCAGTGGCCCGTGCATTGTTGACCACGCCGCCGGTGTTGTTGCTCGATGAACCAACTCGTTCTCTCGATCCATTGGCGGCTGCACGAATGCGCGAACTGATCCGGTCGCTCGCACAACAGGATCCACCCGTCACGATTTTTCTGACGTCTCATAACCTCAGCGAAGTTGAAACACTTTGCGGACGCGTCGCTATCATCAGCCGCGGACATATTCGAGCAATCGACACACCGAAGAACTTGCGCGAACTCAGTTCTGGATCGGAGACGGTACATATAACCATCGCAAGCGGTGAGAAGATCTCGTTTGCGCGAGAACATCTGGATGAAAAGATCCGCGAATTGCACAACAATGGCAAGCGCATCATCGATGTCGAGGTAGAGCGAACGACTCTGCTTGATGTGTTGGAAAGGTATGAAGCCACGGATGAACGCGGATGAAATCCGGATTTTTATCTGTGTCATCTGTGGTTAACTAATGCGCAACATCACATTACTCCCAAGAAGAATTCTTGCCTTTGTTGCCCGCGATTTCCGCCTGTACGTGAGCTATCGCATGCAGTTTTTCCTCCGCATACTCTCGGTGCTCACGGTCGTCACGACTTTCTTCTTCATCTCGAAGATCTTTGCCGGCTTTACAGATCCGCAGTTCTCTCAATGGCGAGATCCACTCGCCACCTGGCTCACCGGTCTCGCCGTTCTCAACTACTTCATGACCGGCTTCTCAAGCCTCGCCAATTCGATCAGACAGGAACAGATGCAGGGGACACTCGAAAGTGTCTTGTTAACACCTATCAATCTTCCCACAGTCATTGTCGCTAGCTCGGCGTGGGACTTTCTCGAGACGACTTTCTTCTCTTTCCTGTATCTCTTCTTTGGCTGGGTGTTCTTTGGCGTTCACTACAAGGGTAGTTTCTTTCTGGCCCTCATTTTTCTTTTACTGACTACCGTCGTACTTGCCTGTCTCGGGATTCTCTCAGCAAGCTTTGCGATGGTCTTCAAACGCGGCGATCCTTTTGGAATCTTCCTCGGCGCAGGATCGGCGTTGTTCTCAGGAGTATTTTTTCCGACGCAATTATTAAAAACGTACGCCGGACCCAAACTCGGTAACATCTCGTTGATCCTGCCAACAACTCACGGCCTCGACGGCATCAGGCAGGTCCTGATCGAAGGCCACGGATTCGAGCAAGTGACACAGCCGTTGATAGTTTTGCTTGGATTTTTAGTAGTGCTACTTCCCTTTTCGTTGTGGGTTTTTGGGCGTGCCGTACGGCGTGCTAAGCGGGAAGGAAGTTTGATTCAATACTAACTTATCCACAGATTACGCAGATCTCTTTCTGTGTAATCTGTGGATGGTGACTTATGCTAACATCATCCACAATGGCTCGCGGCGTCGCAGAAAGCATTCTCGATCTCATCGGCCAAACTCCCTTACTTCACCTCTCGCGGTTTGCTCAACCCCCATTAGCTGATATCTACGCAAAGCTCGAATGGATGAATCCCGGAGGTTCTGTCAAGGATCGCGCTGCGTTGGGCATGATTCTGGACGCTGAAGAAAAAGGATTGCTCAAACCCGGCGCCACGATCATCGAGCCGACTGCCGGAAACACCGGAATCGGGCTTGCGCTGGTGGGAATTGCACGCGGTTACCGTGTTATCCTCTGCGTCCCGCGAGGCTTCGCGGTCGAGAAAATGAAGCTGATTGAAGCTCTGGGTGGCGAGATTGAATACGTGCCACACGAGGCCGGCATGCAAGGCGCAATCGACCGCTGCCACGAACTGGCCGGTACCATCGACGGCAGCTTCGTGCCGCAGCAATTTGAGAATAATGCTAACCCGTGCTTTCATGAACTGACGACAGCACGCGAGATCATTGAACAGATAAACGGCCGGATTGACGCGGTCGTGATCGGAGCCGGTACGTCGGGAACGTTCTGCGGTGTCGCACGTGCGGTGCGAAAGCACAATCGAGACGTGCTTTGCGTTCTAGTCGAGCCCGAAGGTTCCATTTACGGCGGCAACCCGCCTGGACCAAAGAAAGTTGAAGGCATCGGGCAGCGCGACTTTATTCCGAAGATCTTCGATCGCTCGCTGGCAGATGAGATCCTGATGGTCCAGGACGAAGAAGTTTGCACGGCACTGAAAAAGATCGCGCGGCTCGAAGGTCTTCTTGGTGGCTGGTCATCAGGCGCCGCTGCCGCCGCGTCGTACAAGATTGCCGAACGTTTGGGCCCAGGGAAATGTGTGATCACAGTTTTTCCTGACGGCGCTGAGAGATATCGCAGCCAGGGAATTTTTGATGAGACTTAGGACTTAGATCTTGGTTCTTTGTACTTTGTGCTTGGCACTTTGAAGCGTGAGGGGACAAAGTACAAAGTACCAAGCACAAAGAACAAAGTACAAACAACATGGGATTTGCAACAATAGCCATTCATACAGGATCGGAACCGGACGAGAGCACGGGTGCGGTTACCGTTCCGATCTATCAGACTTCAACGTACGCACAGGACGCCCTCGGAAAGAACAAAGGCTACGAGTACGCACGCACTCAGAATCCGACACGTTCCGCAGTCGAACGAAACATCGCCGCGCTTGAAGGAGGACGTTTCGGTTTTGCCTTCGCTTCCGGCATGGCCGCAATCGACGCAACGCTGCGACTCGTAAAAGCAGGCGAACACGTCGTCGTTTCCGATAACACTTACGGCGGCACCGCGCGTCTCTTCAATCGCATTCTCGCTAACTACAACCTTGAATTCGATTATGTCGACACTTCCGATCCGTTGAACGTCGAAGCCGCGATCAAAGGGAATACGAAGATGGTGTTCGTGGAAACACCGACGAATCCCATAATGACCGTCACGGATCTAAAAGAGGTCAGCGAGATCGCGCATCGTGCCGGCGCGCGCGTCGTGTGCGACAACACGTTTATGTCGCCATACCTGCAACGACCGCTCGAGTTTGGTGTCGACATCGTGGTCCACTCGACGACCAAGTATCTGAATGGTCATTCCGACGGCGTCGGCGGAGCCGTGGTTTTGAACGACGAAGAAGACGCGAACTGGATCGGCTTCGTGCAAAACAGTGCCGGAGCGATACTTTCTCCTTTTGACTCCTGGCTCGTCCTGCGTGGCACCAAAACACTTGCGTTGCGCATGGAGCAACACGATAAAACAGGTCGCGCAGTCGCAGCGTTTCTGGAAGAGCATCCGAAGGTGAAAAAGGTTTACTATCCGGGTTCGGCGTCGCATCCACAGCATGCTCTGGCGCGACGACAACAACACGGTTTTGGCGGTATGGTAGCGTTTGACGTCGGTTCGCTTGCGGCAGCGCGAACCGTGCTCGAGTCTGTTAAGCTGTGCACGCTCGCGGAAAGTTTGGGCGGTGTCGAGACATTGATCTCGCATCCTGCGACAATGACTCACGCTTCGGTCGACGAGGCCAAACGTGAACGACTCGGCATTACCGACGGACTAGTGCGAATTTCCGTGGGAATAGAGGATACGGACGACATTATTGCCGATTTGGATCAGGCCCTGGATAAAGTTTAGCTAACAGGATTACAGGATTAACAGGATGGGTTACAATCTCCCGGTTCTCAGCCATATTTAACGACTTCCTAATCGCTCTCCATTTATGATCGTAGAGTTATACGCCAAATCAGACGTTGGCCGAGTTCGACGTGGCAATGAAGACAATTTTCTCGTTCTCGACCTGTCAACCGAACAAACATGGACCGGCGCCGATGGCACTCCCGCACCCACAAACTTAACCCGCTTTGATATCGGCAATAAGGGACTGGTCCTGGTCGTCTCCGACGGCATGGGCGGCGCACTCGCCGGCGACGTCGCAAGTCGCATGGCTGTCGATTCAGTCCGCCAAATGCTGATCGGCGAAGGCGATGCCTCGTGCGATCCGGATCTGGATCTGGTTGAGTGTCTAAAGAACGCGACGCATTACGCCAATACCGCGATTCACCTGCGGAGTCAGGAAGACTCACGTTGCGCGGGCATGGGCGCGACATTTACCGGCGCCGCGATTCGTGGCGACAGTCTGGATTTAGTGCAGGTCGGCGACAGCCGCGGTTACGTTATTCGCAAGGAGCAAATTCGTCTCGCCACGAAGGATCAGTCGCTCGTGCAACAACTCGTCGACGTTGGGCAGATAAGTGAATCGGAAGCCGAGACACACATGTTCCGGAATGTGATCCTGCAGGCACTCGGCGCACAGAGTGAAGTCAATCCGGTCACAGGTAAGATTCGTTTACGGCAGGACGATGTGGTGCTGCTTTGTAGCGATGGCTTGTCAGGAAAACTTCGCGCTGAGGATATTCAGCAGATTGTTCTCAACAGCAAAGGCGATCTCGCGAAAGCGTGTGATGCGTTGATTGACGAAGCGAATAATCGCGGCGGTGAGGACAATATCACTGTGGTGCTGGCACGTTTCTTTGGTGACGATCTCGAAGAACCGGCATCCGATAGAATCACGATCGAGTTGCCACCGCTTGAAGAAGATAAGACGCTTGACGATACATACGAGGCTGATACCGAACCTCATTAAAGTTTAGCCACAGATTACACGGATAAACACGGATTCAATTTATGATTCAGATCTGTGTTTATCCGTGTAATCCGTGGCTAATTCCTTCCGTCGCCAATCGGGTTCACCACCAACTCTTCTGACGTAGATCGACGCGCCCTCAATACTCTCCACGCAAACCCGTTCACCCGCTTCCAAAGGTTGTTCACCGGGCGCTGGATACGCGGTCCATGTCGATCCAAACACTTTCACCGCGCCTTCATTAAGTGCACCCTTACTCGACGAAACTACAGTACCAACCTTCCCTGGCAGTGAATCAACTCCACTACGTAACGAATGCTCGGGCTTCTCGCGCGAAAAGTAGTTAATAAAGATCGTTCTTGAAGCCGCGGTTAGTGCAATCGAAACGCCCGCAAAGATCAGAAACTGAATCACAAGGCTGTCGATGCCGATGAAACTCGCGAAGGCGGCTAGCAAGGCCCCGATTCCAAACCAGAGCAGCACAAATCCGGACGTGAAGATCTCTGCGACAATGAGTATCGCACCGAGGATGCACCAGAGAACCCAGACCCACTCGCTCATCGTCGCCCGTTAGCCCTTCGCCAGATTTTTCATCACAAACCAGATGTTTGCAGGACGTTCCGCCAGCCTGCGCATGAAGTAAGGATACCAGTGTTTCCCGTAAGGCACATAGATTCGCATGTTGAAGCCGTCGCGTGCGAGCTGCCGTTGCAGGTCACGCCGCACACCGTAAAGCATTTGAAACTCGTACTTCTCTTTCCCGATTCCTTCACGCGTCGCAAAGTCGATCGTGGCGTCGATCATCTTTGGATCGTGTGTGGCGATGCCGTGATAAACGCCGCTTCCCAATAGCAGTTGCATCACCTTGATGTAGTTTGCATCGGTGTCTTTCTTCTCAGGGAAAGCAACTTCCGGCGGTTCGTTGTAAGCGCCTTTACAGATCCGAATGCGCGCGGGTAATTTCACCAGTTCCTGCGCATCCTGATAGGTTCGGTACAGATACGACTGCAAGACAATGCCGACCGTATTCAGATCAAATTCAGCACGCAGACGCTTGAAGATGTCGATTGTTACCTGGGTAACATTCGAGTCTTCCATATCGACGCGGACAAAGTTGCCACGTCGATGGGCCTCTTCCACCACTCGCCGGGCGTTCCGGTAGGCCAGTTCCGGATCGAGACCGAGGCCAAACTGTGTGAGTTTGATCGAGACGTTTGAGCGGAGGCGCCTTTCGTCGATCTTCGCAAGAATATTCAGGTACTCTTCAACTTCCTTATCAGCTTCGGCGGCGCTTCCCACCGATTCATTCAAATGATCGAATGAAGCCGTACAATTTTCCGTATTTATCTGCTGAATAAATGGGACAGTCTCGTCAATCGTGTCACCGGCGACAAAGCGTGTGGTGAATTTTTTGAAAAACCTAAAGCTCGTCGCAAAATCCTTTAACCCCTCCTGGCGGGACAACCAAATCAGCGCGTCTTTTGTGATCATTTATTTCAGTCCGTTTTGTGGTCCGTCCCTGTGGTATCCTTGGCGGCGCCTTTCTCTCACAACCTAGGAGGAGCGTTTTGGACGCGAGCGTCAAATTAAGGAAACTGTCTGAATGCGATTGAAGCTCGTCTTCATTGCTTCATTTCTTGCGGCAGTTGCCGGCGCCGGTTCGTGTATCGCGCTCGTGCTGGGTGTCTTCTCACGGCAGGCACTATACAGCCCCGGTCTACTCGTTCTTGCAACCTTCCTTTTGCCACTCGCAACAATCATCTTCGCCTCGATCTTTGTATATCGTCACACCGCACGGCGACGACGACTTCAGGCTTTCTTAACTCTCGTGCTTGCGACCCTGCTCACCATTGCGCTATTCATCGTGGCTTCGATTGTGACCACGCGCAGAGATCGATTTGAACCAGTTCGCCCTGCTGGACCACAGATCGCTTCATGACTTCAAGCGCTGCTCGGATTTAGCCCAATCTCTTTTTGTACGGGCCGCAACGCATCGATTACGAAACGTATGTGCTCGTCGAGATCGACGCCTAACTCTTCGACACCTTGTCTGATGTCGTTGCGATTCACGGATCGCGCAAATGCCTTGTCTTTCAGTTTCTTCTTGACCGACGAAACTTCCATATCGTCAAGACTGCGAGACGGTCTTACGAGTGCGCACGCTACGAGGAAGCCACAGAGTTCGTCGGTGGCGAAAAGTGCGCGGGCCATGTCGGTATCGCGCGGCACGCCTGTGTAAGTCGCATGGCCCAGAATCGCGCGGATAATGCGATCGGGGTAGCCACGTCCACAAAGAATGTTTGAGCCGGTAAATGGATGCTGATCGGCCGTAGGAAACATTTCGTAGTCGAAATCGTGAAGCAGTCCAACCATGCCCCATTCATCCTCATCCGCAGGTCCTTCCGCGTAACGCTTTGCACACGCGCGCATGGCGGCTTCGACAGCAAGTGCGTGTTTACGCAGGCTATCGCCCTTTGTGTACTCACACAACAATTCCCAGGCTTCAGCTCGATCGGGCATGAGTGGTTCTTGTAGCACGGGCCGGGCCACACAGCAAGACAAGGTTAGCCACAAAAAGGCACATAAAGCACATAAAGCACATAAGAATTTCTTTTTGTGCCTTTTGTGCCTTATGTGTTTTTTGTGGCTTTACTTTGCGGCCGTAGCGATGTAGCCGGGGCGGGCGCGAATAGCGACGTTCTTGCGAGTGGTTGCTACCTTGATCTTGCGATAACGATCGTCGCGGTCTTTGTTCAGTGGGTAATAGCCGATCATGTATTGAGTGCGAAGCTCGGCTGCGATTTGTGCGAATGCATCGGGCAAAGATCCTAAAGTATCCGCTCGCAGCAAGCGGCCACCCGATTTGTCGGCTAACTGTTTCAGATAACTATCAGCTTTCATGTACGCCATATCCAGCATGGCCGTGATCGAGTCATCCGGACCACTTCTCGGTCGCGGGCTAGTGGTGTCAGGTCTCGTCGTCCCAGGGATGCCAGGCACGCGCGGCCCACGTTTATCGGGATCGTTTGGATCCGGAACCCGCTCGGTCGGATCTCCAGTCGGAGCGGGACCACGCGTCGGATCGGGATAACGATCACGTTCTTCTTCGCGCCGTCGCCGCAGGATTTCATCCGCCGAAGGTAGTCCTAATGGACCAGTCTTACGTGACCCCGACGTGGGTATTGAAGTATCACCGGGGAACGTCGGCGGCGTTGTACCGCCGGGCGTCGGTTGTCTGATAACGTCTATTGTCGGCAGAGTCGATGAGGAGTTGGACTGCTCTCGGGCGAGTGCTTCGGTTGTTGCTCGCGTCTCGTAACGAATCGGATAAACCACAACTCCGTCTTCATCCAGCGAACGAACCGTTCCATCAAACGTCGCACTATCACTGTGCCAATCCATTCCATCACTAAAAAGCACAATTGCCTTGCGCCCATTTATGCGGCGAATCGTGTTTACGGCCAGTTCAACGGCGTCATAGACCTTCGTTCCGTTACCAGGCTTGGTCCCATTAATCGCAGCGCGCAGTACATCCCGATCGCTCGTAAACTGGTTCAGGTCATTTACCTTGTCGTCAAACGAGATGACTTTCACGCGATCGACTGGCTGCAACTGCTCCACGAACGTGTTGGCGGCCCGCTGTATTTCTTTCAACTTGTCGCGAGTGCTTGAACTCGTATCGAGCAACAGGACGACGTGAAATGGCGCCGCAACTTTTCCAAAGACCGCGATCTCCTGTTGCACATCATCTTCACTAATCGTGAACTCTTCCTTGCGAAGGTCCGTGATGTACATGCCGCTGCTGTCGGTTGCAATCAGCGGCACGGTTACGAGATCTGTGTCGGTAACAACGGTATCAACGTCCTGAGGCTCGGCCGGCGGAGTCGCAGAGGGTTTGGGCTGCTGAGGCTTCTGGGTCGCTGGACGCGATTGAGCAAAGACGGTGGTCAGCGCTATCGCAATCACCAGAACAATGGAAAAGGCAGGACGCGACGCAGGCGAAAACATTCAATCCTCCTCACGCAAACCACTGTGCCGACTTTAGAGAAACTGAAGCGAAGAAGCTAGTACAGCGCTACGATGTTGCCTGCAAGAATAACGTTTACCCGTGCCCACCTCAATCCGTAGTTGCCCCTCTCACTTCTGGATGGCCCGATTCCGGGCGTTTTGGAAACGCA
>DASTVU010000075.1:0-3040 GCA_035758935.1 Pyrinomonadaceae bacterium
TATGAACTGCCTGAGCAACTGAGAAATCTGATCGGCAGCGCCTCGTAACCCTTTCAGGAATTCCTCTCGCTTCGGATCCGAAAGCAGTTCGTGAGCAGCGGCCTCGTGTCGTTTGAAAACATTTTCAAGCGAAGCAAAAGCGCGCTCGGCGTCGCCTGACGCAGCGATGCTCGTCGCGTTGAGTAAACTATCAGTCACACCACTCATCGCAGACACAACCACCACTGGAGCAGCTTTGTGTTCCGACGCGACGATCCGTGCGACGTTTTCGAACGCGGCGGCGTCAGCAACTGACGTCCCGCCAAATTTCATTACGATAGTCATGCAATTTAAAAAGGCCGGTCGCGAGTGAACACGACCGACCTCTTTTGAGAATCGTAAATTTTCGTCGTAGCACTCCACCGGTTACCGGTGACAGTCCCGCGGATTTAGCCGCGGCAACCAATTCACATTCGTCGGAAGGAAACGAATACGAACTTCGGCGACCAGCCCCTTTCAGTCAAACGAAACTCCCTTCACAATACGTTTGCCTACTCTTGGAGGTCGCGCCTCTACTTTAGATTGCAAAAGATCTGATTAGTGATGACACACGGTAGAGCGAGATCGGAAACTTGTCAAGAAATCCGTAATCGATCCGTGTGATCCGTGGTTATTTTTACTTCGACATCTGTGGCGACACGTACTTCACGAAACTTAGTCGGGCCAACGTCTCGATCTTCTCGACTGGAAGCCGGCCGATAATGAGGTTCGAAGTTTTGGAATCGAGCACTACTTCGAAACCAAGCTCTTTTAGTTTCGCCATCGACTCAGGTGATTTATCCGTGAGCCAGAGTTGCACTTCAGCTTTGCCGTTACGAATAAATCCGTTTTCATCCGCGGTTGAAAGCGTTTCTTTCCTTCGCAGCTTTTCAACTACTGCGAACAACGACCGGTGTAGTTTCTGTCGCAGATCGTTGCTGTCCTTCTGATCCGTCAATACCCTAACGGAATCCAAGCGGACAGGTGCATTGGGGGGAGGCGGCGAGGTATTCGCCTGTCCAGTACCGATTCCTGCACCTGTTCCAACTCCTACGTTTCTGCCCCTCTCGCTAATTACACCTGCTGAGACAACCTTTGCTGACCGCCGGGCTGAACCTGACAATGCGTAGTTGTACAAACCAACTTTCGAAGTTTCGATAACCTCGTCGCTATCCTTCATCCCTTGCGGAACCTCAACCGGCACGTCAATTCGTCGTGGCTGTCCACCATCAGTGACAACCATCTCTTCCACCGCAACGAACGAAGTAAACTGCGTCATCAACCGGTACTCAATGCCGAGCTGAGTGATCGTGTCTTTCAGATCAGCACGCATGTTGCCCGACTGTGCACCCGCGAAATCTTCGTTCATCAAGTTGTCGACTCGCGCACGCGCCCACAACGGCGCCAGCACATCGTGCAAAGCCATCGTCTCCGGCAACTCGACCGGAATCTCGCGTACGAAATCGCTGCCGCCCATCTTGCCCTTCAGACGAATCGTTCCGCGTCCGGCAGAGGTAAATCTTCCGGTCAGAATCAGCGGCTTCGCGCCGAAGAGATCCGGAATGCGCTGCGGATAAACATCTGCTACGGGTAAGTTATTCCACTCGATCGAAATATCGGTCAGCAGCGGATTGCGCACACGTTCGTGAAAGCGGCGTGCGGCAGCGGAGCCATCGTCATTCAAGTCGACATACTCCACCTCGCCGCGTCCCACTTCCGCCATCTTGTCGAGCAGGAAACGGTTGACAGAACTTCCAATCCCAAATGAAAAGACGCGCGCACTGGCGTGCTTCTGCACTTCCGAGATGATCTCCATGTCGTTACCGACATAACCATCAGTCATGAAGCAAACAATGCGAATGTGCGACTGATCGTCAGATGGTTCGAGCGCGGCTTTGATCGCCGTCATCATCTCGGTGCCGCCGGAACCTGAACGCGAGTTGAGAAATGCTTGTGCCTTGTTCAGATTCGCTCGCGTTGCAGGCACGGGTTTTGGAAAGAGTATCTTCGTGTCGCCGGCAAACGTGATGAGGTTGAACGTGTCAGACGGGTAGAGACCGTCGAGCGCGAGCTTCATCGTCTCTTTCGCTTTTTCGATCGGAAATCCCTGCATCGAGCCCGACGTGTCGAGCACAAACACGAGTTCCTTAGGTCTTACATCTTCAACCGTAACGCGATCGGGCGGTTGAAGGATCAAGGTGAAGTAACCTCCCTTGTCCGAGCGATGCGTTAACAACGCATCCTGGATCGTGCGGCCGGCGACGTCGTAACGAAGCACAAAGTCTTTATTCGGAATTGTCGAGCCTTCGCGGAGACGCAGGCGCGCGCTGTGGGAATCTGTACGTTGAATATCAAGGTTGTGTGTTTTCGAATTGACATCGTCGAGGATCAAACCGGCATCAAGTGTTACGTCGAGCGAGATATCGTGACCGCTTCTCATCGCGGGTGGCGCAGAGTTGGGAGTGATGCGCGACGCATCCGGAACCCGGTCAGTGTCGGGAGCATCGCCGTTGCCTTGCCTTTGTCCTGTTGGAGCGCCAGGCACGTAACGTGGTCCAACAACCATCGGAAACACAAACTCGTACGCACCGTTAACGTAGTTCAAAGTCTCAACATAGCTGATCGTGATCTTTATCTGGTTGCCCGGAAGAATGTTTGCCACTGACTGCGTAAAAATATTCGGGCGTTCCTGATCGAGCAGACTCGCCACTTTTCCGCTCGATTTTGCGGCGTCGTAAACTGCCTTCGCCTCTTCGCGAGGGAGAATTTTTCCGCGGATCGTTCGCTCGCCAACAATCATCGTCATGTCGTCAACGGCGGCATTTTGAGGGAGGGGAAAGGTATAAACGGCTTCGATCTTTTCGTTGAAAGGATTCTCAAACTGTTGCGTCACTACGACTCGAGAAATGAAACCACTGATCTCGGCCTTCACGTCAGTGTGTTTCAAAGGACACATCGCCTTTGCTTTGCCCGCCGAATCGACCACCGTCAGCGCGCCGGATGTGTAGCCTCCCTGAGCAGA
>DASTVU010000076.1:0-3042 GCA_035758935.1 Pyrinomonadaceae bacterium
GTCCACAGATTACACAGATTGAATTAGCGCGCCAAAGGCGCGGAATATGAAAGCCAGGGGCGGCGGGATTAAAGAGTTGAGTTAATGAATGTCTGTAGAAAGGACTTGAAAGATCCCCCCACCTGCAGTGGGCGGGATTTGAAGTTTGCAAACCCACCTCTGTGATGTTTTGTGATTACCCACCACTCTAAAACGTAACCCGGCGGAAAGCACGCATAAAGAGGTGGGTACCGTGTATCAAGAGCGTTCGAAATCTAAAACTCAAGAAGGCGAAGGCAAGGCCGAGAACAACATTGGAATCAAGGTTCCTACGATTTCGCTTCCCAAAGGTGGCGGCGCGATCAGGGGAATCGGCGAGAAGTTTGCCGCCAATCCGGTGACGGGCGGTGGTTCGATGTCAGTGCCACTTCCGGTAACGCCGGGTCGTTCCGGCTTTGGTCCGCAGCTCTCACTCTCCTACGACTCGGGCGCCGGCAATGGAGCGTTTGGGCTCGGTTGGAACCTCTCGTTGCCGTCCATTACGCGCAAAACGGACAAAGGCTTGCCGCAGTATCGTGAGCGGGACGAATCCGATGTCTTTCTTCTTTCCGGTGCAGAAGATCTAGTCCCGGAACTTCTTGCAGACGGCAGCAGATTTGAGGACAGCACGAGTATCACAGGCTATACGGTTCATCGATACCGTCCGCGGATCGAAGGACTATTCGCGCGTATCGAGCGTTGGACCAGCAAAACAGATCCGAGCGACACCTTTTGGAGATCGATTTCTCGCGACAACATCACGACCTGGTATGGCAAGACTGCCGAAAGCCGCATCTTTGACCCAAACGACTCGCGCCGGATCTTCAGTTGGTTGATCTGCGAAAGTCATGACGACAAAGGCAATGCCATTCGTTACGAATACAAGTCTGAGAATTCGGACGGTGTCGATCTGTCAGCAGCGAATGAAAAGAACCGCAGCCGGTCGGCGCAGCGTTATATCAAGTCGGTTAAGTACGGCAACAGAACTCCACGCCGCCCAGGTGAAGATCTCTCGCAGCGTAACGACTGGCTGTTTGAAGTGATTTTCGATTACGGCGAACACAGCCAGAATGACCCGAAGCCAACGGATGCCGCCGCCTGGCTGTGCCGGCGGGATCCGTTCTCGACGTACCGCGCAAGCTTCGAAGTGCGCAGTTATCGTCTCTGCCAGCGCGTGCTGATGTTCCATCACTTTCCTGAGGAAAACATTGGTCGCGACTGCCTTGTGAAGTCGACCGACTTCGTTTACCGACAAGATCAGATTGCTTCGTTCATCACTGCGGTCACGCAGAGTGGTTACAAACAGAAAGCGGGCGGCGGTTATCGCAAGAAATCTCTTCCGCCAGTCGAATTCCAGTACAGCGAAGCCAATATCGACGAGCGCATACGTGAGATCGACAAAGACAGTCTCGAGAATCTTCCTACGGGAATCCACAGTGGCTATCAATGGATCGATCTCGATGGCGAGGGCATTTCCGGCATTCTCACCGAACAGGCTACTGGTTGGTTTTACAAGCGAAATCTGAGTCCGCTTACGGATAACGTCGTATCGTTCGCCCCGCTCGAGGTAATCGCGGAGAAACCCGCGTTCGCAGAACTCGGCGGATGGCAGATTCAGGATCTCGCGGGTGATGGTCGTCCCGACCTGACGCGCTTTGATGGTCCAATCTCGGGATACTTCGAGCGTAATGATGAAGACACGTGGAACATATTTGTCCCGTTCCGCTCACTGCCCAACGTCGACTGGCATGATCCCAATCTGAAGTTCGTCGATCTTACCGGCGACGGATTGGCCGACATCCTGATCACCGAACACGACGCGTTCACCTGGTATGCGTCGCTCGGTGAAACCGGTTTTGCCACAGCAGAAACAACACGAACGTCACTCGATGAAGAACACGGACCACGTCTACTTCTCGCAGACGCTGAACAGTCGATCTATCTCGCTGATCTCTCCGGAGACGGGTTAACGGATCTTTTGCGTATTCGCAACGGCGAAGTGTGTTACTGGCCCAACTTAGGCTACGGCCGTTTCGGATCGAAAGTGACGATGGACAACGCGCCATGGTTTGATGAGCCTGACAAATTTGATCAACGACGCATTCGTCTCGCCGATATCGACGGTTCCGGTGTGGTCGACATCATTTACCTCGCTGCTGAAGAAGTCCGGTTCTACTTTAATCAATCAGGAAATGGCTGGAGCGCCGGGCGTGCAATCAAAAACTTCCCGTCGATCGATAACGTGAGCTCGGTACAGGTTGCTGACTTATTCGGAAACGGAACTGCCTGTTTGGTTTGGTCGTCGCCGTTGCCCGATGCGACCACAAGCCCGATGCGTTACATCGATTTGATGGGAGGTCAGAAGCCTCACCTGCTGCTCAAGTCGGTGAACAATCTCGGCGCCGAAACTGAAGTTCAATACGCGTCGAGTACGAAGTTTTACCTGGCCGACAAACTTGCGGGCCGGCCATGGATCACAAAATTGTCGTTCCCCGTGCATGTGGTCGAGAAGGTGACGGTGCGCGACAAGTGGCGGCAGACAGTTTTCTCGTCAACTTACAGCTATCACCATGGTTACTTCGACGGCGTTGAACGTGAGTTTCGCGGTTTCGGCAGAGTCGAACAAGTCGATGTCGAGTCGTTCGGAGAATTCGCGAATGGCAACACCGGCAGCCCTTACATCACGGACGACAAGACGCTGTATCAGCCACCCGTAAAAACGATCACGTGGTTTCATACCGGCGCGACGTTTGATCGCAAACGGATCCTGACGCAGTTCAACAACGAATACTTTCCCAACTCGCTCGCAGCGATGCCGGGTTACTCGGCAGTGCTGAGCGGCTTCAACGAGAAGCCGTTGCCGGAGCCTGACGTTGATCAGGAACAACTCAGCAGCGACGAATGGCGCCAGGCTTTGCGCGCGTGCAAAGGCATGGCGTTGCGCCAGGAAGTTTATGAGCTCGACGTCGATCAACTCGAAGACGGTAAACAGATTCCGGTAAGGCTGTTCTCAGCTTCCACACA
>DASTVU010000077.1:0-4822 GCA_035758935.1 Pyrinomonadaceae bacterium
TGTCGTGAACGATCTCGGCGATCGCGCGCAGCCCTTTGTTTTCACTCAGTCCGAACCGCTTCAGCATCGTCTCGAACGTGCAGTCTTCCCCGTGATGACTGAACTCAGCTCCAAACATGTCAAAAGGAATCGCACCTTCGAATGTTTCGCCTTCGGCAACGAAATAGAAACGCGGACTCTTATCGATAAACTGTTTGATTAGCCAGCCGGAGGCAAGCCTGTCGATGTGGAGATTTCGGCGCGTCACCCAACGTTGGCCTTGATATTTTGCAACGTCGAGCTTTCCACCCACCGCTTGGGAAGAGGGTGTTTCTGCTTTTGGACCTTGGGCCGCTCGCAACTCCTTTTGACATCGCTCGTAAGCCGCGAAGGCGGCCACACGTCCTGGCGCAGCAAAAAAGTCATTGCCGGCGATGCGTTCTAACTCACCATGTAGTTTGTCAATCTCAGTCTCGTGCGCCGATAATCTGCCGGCGGACAAATGCTTGCCACGAGCCTGTTCTCGGATTGCACCCGTTAAGCCATCGAATTCCGCCGCAATCCGAGCGAACTCCTCATCACGAGCTTTACGGAATGCATCGATAATCTCGTGATCTGTCGCACCCTCCACTGAAGCAGCCTTGAAAACTGAGGCTTCACCTCCGGCCGATTCGATCTCTTGCTTCAGCCATTGGAAGTCTTCGTGAGCTTTTTCCGTTGCGGGAAGAACGTAAACGGAATTTTTGATTGCCACCGCTCCAAGCTTTTGTAACTTACGCCAAATGCGTACGCGCAGATTTGTAGGCTTGGGTGGCAACTGATGAATCAGCAGAATCCATTCTTGCGCAGATTTTCGGGCCGTTGGTGACATAAAGTAACGTAGCCCGCAGTGTAACGAGTGTTACTATTTAAAGCAAGACTAGAGGCGTAAGAAGGTGGTTGCATCACAAACGTCATGAAAACCAAGCACTTCCGTAACCGATCAGTTGTTAGCCTGAATCATCGGGAGAACATAAGAATGAGTATCGACAAAAACAAAATTAAAACCCAGGACGAAATGAACGAACCGGCGCCCATGGATAAGGCAGATCAAAAAGTTGAAGCTGAGATGAAGAAACTGGAAGACGAAACGAAGAAAGAGGTCGCCGAGGGTTTAAAACAGCAGGGTGAGAGTGAATGAGTAAAAGATCACCCACAGATTACTCAGATTCTACAGCTTAAACAGTCTGTGAAATCTGCGTAATCTGAGGATTTAACTCTTCAATGCTTCGTCGAGGGCTTGCCTGATTTGTTGCGGAGTTGCGTCAGGTCTGAAACCAATAAAGCGCTTCACGATACGTCCGTCGCGCGCGATGATGAAGCTCTGAGGAATGTTTGTGCGCCCCTGCATTAAGGTGATCGCAACTTCGCGCGTCGCCCAGCCGATGTGATACTTCACGTCGTATTCCTTCACAAACTCGGCAACACTCTCCGCAGACGCATCGGGGTCTTCAGTCGAGAGTCCAATCATCTCCACACCGCGACTTTGATACTCCTTGTGAAGTTTCACCAGCTCAGGCGTTTCCATGCGACATGGACCACACCACGTGGCCCACAAATTAACGAGCAAGACTTTTCCGGAGTAGTCGGCCAGCTTTATTGGACCACCAGTCGCGGCCCTGTTTTCCGCATCGAGTATCGGCTGCGGCAAACTGACCAGCGCGGTTGGGCGACTCGTCGACGAGGACGATCGATTCACGACGGCGTTGACCGGCGGATCGTTCGAATTGCAACTCGATACGCCAAAGGCTGCCAGCAGCCCGAGCGAGATAACCGTGCACACTATGCGCAGCGGCGTCCAAAACTTCACTTTATTTACTTCTTTCATTACTACTTTTTACCAAACCTGAATGAATCGAGTATCACGGGAGCTTCGCCATGCGTACCGACATCTTCCACCGAAGACAGTTCCGGCGCAAGAGATGTACAAAGCATACTCAAAGTTGCGCCGGTTGTATCTCCTTCGTTGCCGGTGGGCAGGAAAATAACTCGGCCCCACAACTTGAGGTCGCCGCCCTTTTCATCTGTTGAAAGTCCCTGCCACCTGAACTCATAAGCCTCCATTGAGTTAACCTTCGTTGGACCTTCTGACACTTTTTTATAATCAGGAAAGATCTTGGCAAACGAACGGCTCAACTCTTCGACGCGTTGCGGATAGCTTTTCAGGTCGCCTACAAACGTGCCGCTGCTCGTGTACCAACCTACAGCAAAATTCTCCTGAACTGAATTCGGAGCCAGACTTCGGTCGACTTTGACGAAATTTGTCGCTCCCGCAACGCCCGCTTTTGGATCACTCTTCCACGTCTTTGGATAATAAAAACTGAAATCGAAGTAGTGGTCAGCCAACACACCCTCGAGCTTGTCTTTGGAATTTACAAACTGAACCGTTCCCGCCGGCGGCACATAATTATCCTCGGGCGTTGGCGCCGGCGTCGATGTTTCCACTGTGCCCGCCGGAGTCGGCGTGCTCAGGTTTGTATTTTCAATTTGCCGGTTCGAGTTTCGCTGGGCGTTCATCTCGTCCAACTTCGGTTTGACGACCAGGAAGAACACGGCGGCTAAGGCCCCACCACTAAGCAGGAGAAATACAAGCACTCCCGCGATGATCAGTGGCATCTTCGACTTCTTCTTGGCCACTGGAGGAGGTAACGGCGCGGACGGACCCTGAGCAACCGCTGGCTGCTGTGGTACTGCGATTTCACCTGTCGTTACGCGCGGCGGTTCCGCTGCTGCTGGTGTTGGGGGCGCGGGTGGCGGCGTAACCGGAGGTGGCGGCGGAGGTGGAGTTACCGGTCTGTTGATGTCCGAAGTATTGGGACTCGCACTGGTTGGGCCAGTCGTTGGACCAGTGTTGCGCGGTAGTGCAACCGTCGCCGGATAGTTCTCGATGATCGTGGCGTTCGGATCGGGCAGGTCGCGACTGGTTGGTCTTTCCGAAGCAGCATTCAAGTCAATCGACGTCGCGCGAATCGTCGCATTCGGATCGAACGTTTGCGGTGCGATCAATAGACCGCCGTCAAAGGTGCAGAACTTCTGGCCTTCATCCGGAAACGTACGATTACACTTAGGGCAACTCTTCATACACACGGACCTCTTAAGCGGGAGTCTTCGATCTCAGGCACTCAATTCGCTCGCGCTCGGGCGAGTTTCTGGGCAGCGCCATTGTTGTTTGGGTCCAGTTCGAGCGCTCGCTGATACGCGCGAATGGCTTTATCTTTCTGGTTGGACTTAAGGTAACCGTCTCCGACACCTTCAAACCCAAAGATCCCGGCAAGTTGTTTTTTCTCGCCTGTTCCTGCAATTGCCGTGGCGCGCTCATAAGTTGCTTCAGCGTCACTGTAACGATCCATTCCGAGATAAGCACGTCCCAGCAGGTTGAATGGTTGAAATGCGCGGGAGCTTACTTCAGTAGCGGACTTCAAATAAGGCTCGGCTTCCTGATATTTCTTGTAAACAACCAACACGCGTCCCATCAACAGCAACGAAAGCGGGTTGTTTGGATCGAGTTCGAGTGCACGCTTGATCACTGGTTCCGACTGTTGCCACAACTGCTCGGCCTGAAGTGAATCGGCAATCAGATTGAGCGTGGCCGGATCCTTGGCCAACTCGCTGGCCTTTTCATAAAAAGGAATTGACTCCGTACCGCGGCCTGCACGATTAAGCATGCGAGCGAGGTGTGCATACGCGACCGCAAACTGTGGATCCAGTTCGATGGCACGGCGATAGGAATGTTCGGTTTCACTGTTTGTGAGTCCACGTGCCTGCAGTGCGACTCCGAGACGATCCCAGCCGACAGGATTCTTTGGATCGAGTTGCACGGAACGTCGCGCGAACGACTCAGCATCAGCAAATCGCTTTGCGTTGTCGCCATTGGGACTGGGTTTCACGAGCACCACACTCAACGCCACATACGCGTCTGCACTATTCGGAGCCCACGCGACAGAATTCCGATAAGCAGCCTCAGCCTCGTCCCAACGTTGCTGGTCGGAGTAGATGTTGCCTAAACCATAAGCGGCGCGTGCGTCGCGTGCTTTAAGTTTCAGGACTTCCTTATAGGCCGTTTCAGCTTCCGCAAACTTTCGCTCGTCGCGCGCCTGGTTACCTTTATCAAGAAGGTCTTCAATCCGCTCGGCAACATTCGAGGCGCGAGGACGCGCCGGCCCCGTCGTGCGGCCCGTCGGCTTAGTTGCGGGCTTTTTTGTCTCCGGGTTCTTCGCACGGAAAAGACCGCCGCCGGGGTCAACGCCTACATCCTGACCAAAAACGCTCGCAACCGCACACAAGCTCAAACAAAGTGCGGCCAAACTAAAAACCGCCGCGCGCAGTATTGCGTTAGTGCTCATCATTACTCTCCCTGGTGCTTGTTTGGATTGCTAATATCGAGACTAACCTCGGGTAAAACGCTTTCAACGAGAACTTATGGATCACTGAAGAAGTACTGCATTGGATTGTAGATCAGCATTCAAAGCACGGCAAAGGCTGCGGATTTTTCGGTGGTGTCTTAATTTGGATTTCTCTGTGCAAGCTCTGTGTCCTCTGTGTCTCCGTGGTTATAGAAACCGGCGATACAACACCCACCGAGACACAGAGGACACCGAGCTTGCACAGAGAAGAACTCAAACTAAGACACGACCGATTTTTCGGTGCCGATTCAGTTTGAAAAACGCCGGAGGCGTTCGCTAATTTGAGCCCAATAAACGCCGAAGGCGTTCGCTAATTTAAGCCCAGGGTTGGAGCGCAGCGACAACCCTGGGGAAACCGATTTGTTATTCGGAGAACGCTTTCTTATTAATAGGTCCCAGGG
>DASTVU010000078.1:0-3315 GCA_035758935.1 Pyrinomonadaceae bacterium
TCCGTGGCCGCCCTCGGTTTAAAAGACGCGTGTGAACACAGTGCGGATCAAAACCGAGGGCGGCCACGGAGGGCCGCCCCTACAGTACGTTCCGTGGAGCCCGATGTTATTTTTCGCGTTGAATTTTCGTTGACCGTTGAGTGTAACGCGTGTATAAGGGGCGCGAATCACCAACCATTGCGATCTGCTCTTTCAAAACAATCCCCCTGATCCGCCGTCCGTTTAGTGACGCGTATGAACGCTGTCTGGTCCCTGATTACCGGAATTGTTAATGTGGTGCTCACCGTATTTACCGGCGGTGCGCTGCGGATTCTGTTTCACCCTCAAACCCACGTAAAAGAGTTCTCCGTGGAGGTCGTGCGACCGGACGACCTGCTGATCCTCACGCTGGATTTCTACAACATCCGACTACAAGGAAGCGGCCCCGGGCCGTTACAAGTCGATCGAGTTGCGGCGGGCGACGGTTTTGTCGTCGTGCATTTCCAGCCGCAGAGTTTCGGCGAGCAGGCGTTTTTCGAAGCCTCACCCGGCGTTCCAGTGCCGTCCGATCCGCTCTCACCGCCGCCGGTCGCCTCGCGAATCGCTGGACCAAGTCAATTGGTTTTCCGCGTTGCACCAGCGTTGCTGCCGTTCGCATTTAATCTCGACACGATTCTGGAAGTTCTAACCAAATGCGAGCAAGCCACCCAGGACACAATCGAACGCCCAACTCCAGTCCCGCCCGTCGGTGTGCGCGGACGGTTCGGCGGATTCCGAGCACAGTTCTCAAGGATTGAAGCTCCGTATCGCGTCGTGCTTTCGCCCGACGCTGAAAGCCGTTGGACGCACGCCTTTACACCCGTCCAAGATCCGGCCAACAAGCGAACAGAGCTCTGGCATACGCGACTCAGCTCAGGCGCAACTGCGGCGGCTGTCTGGTCTCCTGACTACAACGAATCCAACGTCTCGCCCGCGAATGATGACTTGCCGTTTCGCATGTCGCTGAAACGCAAGAACCGGCACGAGATCGTTCGTTCAACTTCGGATCCTACGTTGTTTGCTTCGCGTCCAGTTGATGTCGGGCAGATGATGCTCACATCACAGGGCGCATGGCTGAACGTTCATGGCGAGTGGGACCCGCCGATCGGCGGCATGGATCTGGTCGAGTGGCAGCACGTCATGACGGGCGGCCGCGATCAGTACGCGCGAATTGTCGAAGCTGGTTACCTCTGCTCGCTTGGTCATCGCTGCGTGCTCGTCACGATCACCGAACGAAAAGTCCAGATGGGCACGTCTGGGAATGTCGAAGGTCAGCCGATCGCATACCTGCGACAACGAAAGCTGATCTTTTTGCGGCAGTTGACCAAGACTTATCAACATCGCGACTCGCCGTTTCGCACGGTTACTTTCAAGACCGACAAAACACCGAACCTCGATCTTCCTACTGACAGCCAGATTCTGTCGTTTGGCGAAGATGCTTTTTGGCCACGCGTGAATGGACAGGACTTTCTCTTCCATGTGGTGGCCACTGATTGGGAAGGAAAGGTCCACGAGTATCACACGCCCCAAGCCTTTGTGATCAAATCGCTGGCGGATGTCGATCCCGGCCACGCCAAAATCAATCAAGTCATCGGCCACGTGAATGGTTTAGCGCCAGGCGACGTCAGGCGCGAGCGGCCGATGCGCGGACAGAAGATCGCTTATGCGCCTTCAGTCGTTGCCGGCGACACGACCTACGAAACAGAAAAGATCATCTTTGGCGCGACAGGCGCTACAGTCTCTCCGTTCTTTTTGCCGGCGATGACAAAAGCGCGCGTTGATGTGCCGGCGGTGCGTTACATCACCGGGAGCACGGCGTTTAGCGAGATTCAGTATCAGAAGGATTACCTCAACACGCCCGGAAATAATGTCATCGGAAATATCGGTGAAATTTTCGCTGAGCTGGTCGGCTCACAGACGCCGGTCAATTTTTCTTCCGATCAAACGGGCGGAATGGTCGCGCCAAACTTTGGGATCAGCGGACTGTCGCGCGGCGCTGGACCAGTCGGAGGAAACGTTGCGCAATTTGCGTCTGGCAATTTCAATCCCGCCGACATTTTTAAAAACATCAAGCTCTTTGGCGGTGTGGATATTGCCGGAATCGTACAGAAGATCACGAATCTGATTCCCACCGGCCCATCGATACCAAAGCTAAAGACCATCCAAACGACCGCCCTAATCGGCACAGTTTCGAAAGAAGTTTTCCAAACGAGTTACCGGTGGGACCTCAATGCCGGCGGTCTCGTGGATCAGTCGATCCTGCCCACCAAAGGGATGTTCAAGCCCAAATCGAACGGACGCTTTCTGATCGAAGCGGTTACGAACACTCCGCTTGATGGATCGTCGGGAGCATCAACCGTTCACGGTTTGATCGAGAACTTCACAATCACTCTCATGCCGGCGACACCGCTGGTCGCGCTTCATTTCACGAAAGCCGAGTTCACCACGCAGCCAAACGCGAAGACCGATTTTGCGATCATCTTCGACAAGTTCGAATTTCTTGGCATCCTGGCGTTTGTCAACACGCTTTTAGAGGTGATTCCCCTCGACGGTTTTGACGATCCGCCGTTTCTCAGGCTGACGCCACCACCACAACCCGGCGTTGAGGTCGGATTCACACAGGGCATTCCCACGATCGGTATCGGCATCTTCACGTTACAGAACATCAGCTTCGGTGCAAGTTTTTATCTGCCGTTTCTTGCGGGCGCGGCTGTCATGCGTTTCGCATTTTGCGAGCGTCACCAGCCTTTCACGCTGACAGTTATGCTGTTTGGCGGCGGCGGGTTCTTCGCGATCGAAATCGGGCTGGATGGAGTGAAAGCGATCGAAGCGTCGTTGGAATTTGGGGCGTCGATCGCACTGAATCTGGGCGTGGCCTCTGGACAGGCGTGCATCATGGGAGGCGTTTATTATCGCGGTGGTCCAACGGGTTTCGTTCTCGTCGGTTACTTCCGCGCTGCAGGCTCGTTGACGGTGCTTGGGTTCATCACTGTCTCAGTCGAGCTGTACGTCGGACTTGGTTACGCGTCGAAGGGTATGACGCCGCACGGCGGACACTTGTGGGGCCAGGCGTCAATTTCAGTGAAAGTAAAGATCGCGTTCTTCAGTGTTTCTGTAAGCATCAGTATCGAACGCGAGTTTGCGGGTTCTGATCCGAAGTTTATCGAGAGTGTTACTCCGTCGCAGTGGATTGAGTACTGCAACGCATTCGCTGACTGCCCTGTTTAAGAGCGATACTTAGATCAATATCGGTTGTTGGTGCACAACGTCGACCCGACGCTACCGCGTTACGGTACT
>DASTVU010000079.1:0-6593 GCA_035758935.1 Pyrinomonadaceae bacterium
GGCGTCAGGCCGCCGCACTCCAAGGTTTATCTTGAGGTTTTAGTAAGTGATTTTTCTTGATGACGCTCGAAAGCAAGCTCGATGAGGACCTCGAGCAATTTCGGAAACGGAAGACCTGACGCTTCCCACATCTTTGGATAACCCGACACCTCAGTTAGTCCGGGCATCGTATTCAATTCGTTAATAACCAGTTCCCCACCATTACGCGGCAGAAAAAAATCAACTCGCGCCAATCCCGCACCATCAATCGACTGAAAAGCACGTATCGCCATCCGCTGAATCTTCGTCGTCATCGATTTCGACAACGGCGCGGGCACAACAAAACTCACATGCCCGGTGTTTGTATATTTTTCGGTGTAGTCGAGGAATCGCGCCGATTCGTCATTCACTACATACTCCCCCGGTAAACTCGCTTTCGGTTCATCATTCCCGAGCACCGCGCACTCAATCTCACGTGCGAGGAGCTCTTCCTCAATAATGATCTTCCGATCGTATTGAGCCGCGAGATCGATCGCATCACTCAACGACTTCTTATCCTTCGCACGCGATACACCAACTGACGACCCGAGGTTCGCCGGCTTCACAAAACACGGTAGACCGATCTCGCTCGTTACCTTACGTATTACTTTAGCCGGATCCTTGCGCCACTGAGATCTCAGAAACCAGATGTGCTTACAAATGGGCAGGCCCGCCTGAACGAATAGTGACTTCATCGTCACTTTATCCATGCCACACGATGACGCAAGCACGCCGCAACCAACGTAAGGCACGTCAGCCATTTCAAGTAATCCTTGAAGTGTGCCGTCTTCACCAAATGGTCCATGCAAGGCGGGAAACACAACATCGAGTTTCTCGCCCGACAGCGATTGGGCGTCGCCTTCGAGTGTGAGCAGACCCTTGTGAGACGGATCACCTAAGAGTGCGACGTCTGCAGTTGCTTCATGAGTCTTGGAAGGCAATAACGAATGTACTGCTGCAGGTAGAAGTTGAGCAGAGTGCGCTGGGGCGAGCCACTTCCCTTCCTTCGTGATCGCGATCGGCACTACATCAAACTTTTTTCGATCGATGGCCTCAACGATTGCGCGTGCTGATCTTACTGAAACCTCGTGCTCGCCTGATCGTCCGCCAAAAATAACTCCGACCCGAAGCTTTTTAGGCACTCTCGTATATCACCAGCCTTTACAGAATTGTCTTACCCAACGCCGACAGAATCAGTTCCACACCTAGCTCAGCAGTCTTGTTATTCACATCGAGCGCTGTATTAATCTCAACTATTTCGAGTGAACGCATGCCACCTGCTTCCGCGACCTTTTCCATCCCGAGGTGCGCTTCACGATAAGTCAGCCCACCGCGAACGAGCGTGCCCGACCCAGGGGCATCGCCGGGATCGAGAACATCGACGTCAAAAGTAACTGCATAACCCGCAGTGCCGCCGGAAGCGATCTCAATCGCGTCGTCCATGCACGCTTTCATTCCGCGCTCGTCGATTTCTCTCATAGTGAAGAAACGCATACCGAGTTTCTTGATTAATTCCCGTTCGCCGGGATCGATGTCGCGTGCTCCGACATGCGCACACAATTTCGGATCGAGTTTTGGTGAAAAGCCGGCGACGTTCGTAAGTTCCGGGGTGCCATATCCAAGCAGCGTCGCGAGAGGCATTCCATGTATGTTGCCTGACGGAGTGCTTTCGGGTGTGTTCATGTCGGCGTGCGCGTCAAACCAGATCAGGCCCAGTGTCTGCTGTTTCTTCTTGTAGTACGAAGCGACACCGGCAAACGAACCAATAGCGATTGAGTGATCGCCGCCGAGGATGAGCGGCAGTTGATCGGAATTGAGGATCGCTTCGACTTCAGACGCCAACTGTTCGCAGGCGTTGCTGATCTCGCGAACGTATTTGAGCTTTTCATCAACTTCCGGGAACGTTTGTGGGCGTTCCAGTCGCATATCGCCCAGATCGTGTACCGAGTAGCCGAGTCTAGCGATACGTTGATTCAGACGTGCGACACGCAGCGCGGCCGGACCGATATCAACTCCGGCCATGCTCGCGCCATAGCCCAACGGCACGCCGAGAATGCTGAGAGATTTCTTTGATTCTGTAGGCATACAGATTTCATCTTGTTCATCCTGTTCATCTCGAAATCCTGTCTAAAATGTGTGACAGGATTTCAAGATTTACGGGATTAACAAGATAATTAACCGCCGAGGTTCAAATTAAAACCTCCGCCGCCGCCACCTTGAGTCGGGAAGAATGGTTTGAGCAGGCCTGCGAGCGCGGCAAGGTTTCGCGTCTGAATCAGTAGTTCGCCTGGTCCAGTAAACTCCGCGACGATGCCCTCACCGCTCATCATACTTCGGAAGAAACCGGATGCGGCTTTACGAAGCGTGTATTGTGTTGTGCCTTCCCAGGCGACCAGATGACCTGTATCGACGACGTATCGTTCGCCGACCTGGAGTCGCTTGCGATGAATGGCGCCGAACGACGACACTAACAACAATCCCTGTCCCTGGACCATCAACACAAACAACCCTTCGCCGGAAAAGAATGACTTCGCGCCGCCCCATTTCGTGTCGACCGTGAGACTCGCATCGCCTGCAAGGTAAGAGCTTGATTGAACAAAGAACGGATTTCCCGATAGTTCGATGGCTGCGATGTCACCCGGCGCACCGGGTGCAAGTGTTACTTCACCTGGACCACCACGCGCAGTGAAGGTCGAGATAAACGCCGACTCGCCACCGGCAGCGCGTTTGATAGCGCCGAATAGGCCGCCCTTCATTTGTGATTGAAGCTCTATATTAGCCGACATCGAAACCATCGCACCCGATTCTGCCTGAATCGACTGTTCGGCTTGCAGACGAAGCACTGCGAGTGAGAATGAGGGTTGATGTAATACTTCATAGTCGTAACCTCTGCCGCGGCCACGAGAGTCTTCATCGATCTGAATTCCCGGCGCGCGCGGATTCATCGGCTGCGTCGCTGCGGGAGCGAGGCGATTTCCGCACGCTCCGCAAAAGGTCGACCCTTCGAGTAACTGAGCGCCACATTTCGGACAAGTCATGACTCAAACTCCCAATCCGTTTTTTAAATCCGTGTAATCTGTGGTTACGGTCTAATCCGATACAACATCCTCGGAAACGGTATCGTCTCGCGAATGTGTTCAATGCCGCACATCCACGCTGTGCATCGTTCGATCCCCATACCAAATCCACCGTGCGGAACGCTACCGTAACGCCGCAGGTCGAGATACCACTGAAACGCTTCCTCCGGTAGCTCATGCAACGCAATCTGCTCTTTCAGAAACTCGAGCGACGTAGCGCGTTCACCGCCACCAATAACTTCGCCATATCCCTCCGGGGCGAGCACGTCAACGCCAAGCGCCAGTTCAGAACGCTCAGGATCTCTTGCCATATAAAACGCTTTTACAGCGGCGGGATAGTGATGGACAATCACCGGCTTGTCGAACTGACTCGAAATATACGTTTCGTCAGGCGCACCGAAGTCTCCACCCCACTCAAACTTCGCCTCCAGCGCGCCCTTTTCAAATCCTTCATGAAGCATCCTTACCGCGTCGTCATAATGAACCCGCGGAAACGGCGGCACAATCGCTTCAAGTTTTGCAGTATCTCGCTCGAGTACCTTCAACTCTTCACTTCTCTGCTCCAGCACCTGAGCCGCGATGTAGGAAAGAAAACGCTCTGACAAAGTCATGACGTCTTCAAGCGTTGCATAAGCCATCTCCGGCTCAACCATCCAGAACTCCGTCAGATGTCGACGTGTTTTAGACTTTTCGGCCCTGAATGTCGGACCAAAACAGTAAACCTTGCCAAAGGCGGCCGCTGTCGCTTCGTTATAGAGTTGACCCGACTGCGTGAGATACGCTTTCTCACCATCGAAGTAATCAACTTCGAAGAGCGTAGTGGTTCCCTCACACGCCGCAGGTGTAAAGATGGGAGAATCACAAAGCGTGAAGCCATCGTTGTCTAGGAAATTTCTCACTGCCTGAACCACTGTATGCCTGACTTTCAACACAGCATGCTGCCGGCGCGATCGCAGCCACAGGTGCCTGTGGTCCATCAGGAACTCTGTGCCATGTTCTTTTGGAGTAATCGGATAATCGTGTACCTGCTGCAAAACGTTTGCATCGACCACGTCGATTTCGTAGCCGCCCGGCGCACGAGCATCAGCGCGCACAGTTCCTTTAATCGAGAGAGCGGATTCCTGACCGAGTGCCTTCAGCTCTTCGAACAATTCAGGCGAGATTGTATTTTTCAGCACGACGCACTGGACAACACCGGTACCGTCGCGGAGTTGTGGAAACAGGATCTTGCCGCTCGAGCGCATGTTGTATAGCCATCCTTTAAGGACTACTTCCGCGCCGACGTGCTTTGAAAGTTGGTTGATGTAGGTGTGGTTATCTGTAGCGATTGCGTTTGATTGCGTTGTCATCGAGAAACCGAGCGTGTAAACAATTAGTTGATACGTTCCTTTATCATCCGGCGTAGTGTGGGGAATCTTTCAAGCCATTCAGCGGCCTGCAAAACAATCTCGAGCGTGGGTTGAATGAAAGGCTGGTAGACTGCGGCCCTTCCGGCAACTGCCGCCTGGTACGAGAAGGTTCCGGTAGCTTTCAAACCGCGCTGAATGGTCATCAGTCTAAACTCGAGCGCGAAATCGTCCGGGTCGATCGCACCGAGACCAAGCAGCCGCCGTTCTTCAAGGAAGAAGAGGCGATGGTCGCGCAATTCAGCCAGTGACGGCGGACACGGTTGGCGATCCAATAAAAACGAAACAAGGTCGTAACTCGCCGGGCCCATGCGCGCATCCTGATGGTCCACGATTCTGATCCGATTTCGTTTGTCGATCATCAGATTTGAAGCGTGGTAATCGCGGTGGCAGAGCACACGCGGCGCGGCTGAGAGTTCGGCGGCGATGTCGTTAAGCTCGGCTTTTAGTTCGGCTACCTCGGCATGTCGCAGCTTCTCACCGCGCAGATTGCCGAAATAGTGATCGAAGAAGAAGTCGAGTTCCCAGGACAACTTCGCTTCGTCAAACGCAAGTCGGCTTGCGATCGAGTGTGTTTCATATGCGCGCGTGGTGGCTTTCTGGATCTTCGCGATTAATTCGATTGCCTCTTCTTTGTACTGATCGCACTGCTCTTCTGGTTCATCCTCATAGACCTGAAACAACTGTCGATCGCCAAGATCTTCCTGAACAATTATTCCGGCGTTGCCGTCCACTGCGTAGATCTCGGGGACCGGGATATCGCAGTCGATGAACAGACGAGTCACATCGAGATACGGATGAAACTCCGGATCAAATGGTTCTGCGTAGACTGCGGCTATTGCGGCGCGTTTCTTCCAGCCGATACGGTAATACTTGCGAGTGGAGGCATCAGGAGTAAGCGGGATGACTTCCTTATTTGCAATTCCCTGCTCTGTGATGAATCTCGCCAGTCGATCTGTCGCGGAAGATTCAAATGCGTTGGAAATCACAGGTTTTGGAGCACTCATTAGCTAATTTGATTGAAAATTGGCAATGCCGAGATGCGGCGCGATTGTATCACAGCGTCACGATAAAGTTTTCACCCTGAAAATGCCCGGGAAGCGCCTTTTCCGGCGGCTTTTTGCCTTCGACCAGGCCACGCGGGACCACTACTGCGTCCTCGATTGTTTCGTTAGCGCTGATTTTGACGTTATCGGCAAGGATTGCTCGACTTACCTGAGCGCCGGCTCCAACTTCTATATTGTCCCAGAGGATCGATTCGGAAACAGTTGCTGAGCCGGCGATATTGTTATTCGTGCCGGTCACGAAAGACTTCCCTGTTTCTTTCAGCAATTCGACACTTATGTCGAGATACCGTTTGAGTGTTGAGAGCTCGCGCCACTTTCCCGAAGCGACATGCGCCGCGAGAATCTCACCGTTGGCAATAGCCTTCGGGTAGACATGAACCACTGAGTCAGAAAAAACTCCGCGCGGAACGTATTCAAGTATTCGCGGCTCCATAATATGTATTCCGGTGAACATCAACGGCACCGAATCGCCGCCACTATCGACGGGCATACCGCCAAATCCCTTAATGCGACCGTCTTCAGTTTCCACAATACTGAAACGTTCGCGACGAGCATTGGGAAGCAGCACGAGTGTTGCAAGCGCATTCGACTTTCGATGAGTCTCGAGCGCGGCATTCAAATCGATGTCGGTGATGATCTTTCCGTTAACAACGACAAACGTCTCGTGTTCAAAGAATGAACGTGTGTTGTCGAGAGCGCCGCTGGTGCCGAGTATTACCGGTTCGTCAACGTAATGAAGCTTCACACCAAAGCGGCTGCCGTCACCGAGCGCTCTGCGAACTGACTCCGGCCGATGATGCAGGTTAACTACAATCTCATCGATTCCGTAGCCGGCGAGATATTCGGCGACATAACCGACGAGTGGTTTTCCTAAGATAGGAATCGCGGGTTTGGTGCGGTCTTCAGTGAGTGGCCAAAGGCGTGTGCCGTAACCGGCCGAAAGAACGATTGCGCGCATCAGCCGTCCAGCTCAGGAAGCCTTTGAGGCGTCGCGCATTACGAGGTCGAATGTTCCGGGGGCAACT
>DASTVU010000080.1:0-13059 GCA_035758935.1 Pyrinomonadaceae bacterium
GCCCGTGGTTTGAAATTGTGTCACCAAACCCGAAAGTGTTGATGCTTGAATCCGTGCGCAAACCGAGGGCGGCCACGGAGGGCCGCCCCTACAGTACGTTCCGAGATTACTTCTTTTCTTTGAGGGCTTTGATGATGAAGAAAGTTACGTCGTCGGTAGCTCCGGCGTTGGCGGTCCACTCCAAAACCGCCATCTCCAAACTGGCAATCAACTCGCGTGCAGGCCGATCGTAGTTTTGCTGTACTGCTTCTGTGAGACGTTCGCGTCCGAATTCTACTCCATCCGGGTTCGAGGCTTCAGTCACGCCATCAGTATAGAGGACCAGCACGTCACCCGGTTTGAGCGATAAATGATGCTGGTGATAACGCGTGTCCGGAAACATTCCCAGAGGTTGTTCACCATACTCAATAAAACGCGCTTCGCGGTTGGCATTGATGAGCAGTGGCGGATTATGCCCAGCATTCGAATAGGCCAGGAGTCCGTTCGACGCATCCAGAATCCCGTGGAACGCCGTGATGAACTGATTTCTCTCGATCGATTCCCACAGCAGGTAATTAACTTTCGCCATGGAGATGTTGGGCGCATACCCGATATGCGTTGCGGCTCTCAAACTGGACCGCAGAAAAGCCATCAGGATCGCCGCCGGCACGCCTTTGCCAGACACGTCGGCAATGACGATCCCGAGTTCATCGTCATAAATTTTGACCCAGTCGTAATAGTCACCCGAAACTTCTTCAGTTGGAAAGTTGTACGCACTGATGTCGTAACCCGGCAACTCCGGATCTCTTGGCGGCAAGAGCTCAAGTTGGACCTGGCGGGCCACTTCTAACTGGCCCTGCAGTCTCTTCTTCTCGATCATCTGCTCATGCAGCATGACTTTCTCGATGATGATCGCCACCTGCGAGGCGAGTAACATCAAGATTTCCAGATCATCGTTTGAATACGCGTTGAGGTCGTCGCTTTCGAGGTCGAAGACTCCAATAACTTCGTCGTTAGAAATGATTGGCGCCACCATCTCGGACCGCGTTCGATCGCGCGCGTTTATGTAAACCGGATCCTTGCGGACGTCGTGAGAAATGATTGGCGCGCCGCTCAGCGCCACGCTACCGATAAATCCCTCACCGAGTTTCAGGTGTAGATCGGAAAGCTCATCGATGTCGTAGCCTCGCACTGCTTCAGATTTGAAGGTGCAGGGTTCTTCACCTTCGGGAACAAGTTCCGGGTCGAGACACTGCAAGACAAAGATGCCGGCGGCATCGTATGGAATCAGCGAGTCAAGCGTATCCATCACCAGGTTGAGTACTTCCTGGAGGTCGAGGGAACGGCTGATCTTTTTCGTAATGTCGAGCAGCATGCGCAGCTTGTCGATGGTCGACAGTGCCGGCTCTGCTTCTTTTAATCGCTCAGTCATCAGACAACTCTTAAATGTTTGAACTCGCGCCAGAGATGGGTCACTTTCATACGATATTCAACCAGCTCGCGGCTGACACGAAAGTGTAATCCAATCTCCTGCGAAGTCTTCCCCTGCAACAACATTTTCTTCAATGATGCATAAGGAACCAAGCCCGCAGCACCGACGGAGTACGCCTCCTCTTCGTCGGCCTTGCGGTAGTCGCGGTTCATTACCTTACCACGTTCGTCCCTGGTTACGATCGAGAGGCGGTTGGGTTGGTGGCCCAAAAACACGTGACAAATCTCTTCCATCAGTGTTGCATTCGTCCGCGAACGGCCGTGCGTCGGATTAAGTATCACCAGTTTCATGCCGTTAGGGAGGGTACAAGCCCCGCCTGACCAGCTTTCAGACGCACTTCCGAGCAGGTGCTCTCGAGCGCTCTCACTCAAGCCCGCAACTTCATCGAACCGGACTACGATTAGATTTGCAAAACGTGCGAGGTCGAACGGATTGAGTGGTTGATCAATGCGGACGCGGGCGAAGTCGCGCAGGCCGAGAGCTTTCAACTCAAAATTTCGCCACTTTTCACCTGGAGGTAGATCGCCAAGCAGCACCTGGAAAGTATACCGGATTCAGCGCGATGGTCTAATGTCCGTCTAGCGTCGCTTCTTCGGACCACTCTTGCTGAACTGAGTGTAAGCAACCCGAAACAGCTCCGACAGCGCCGACGCCGTTTCGGGCGTGAGATTACGGTCCGCGCGCAAGTGAGCTTCGACGATTTCCGGAGTCGGCTCCTGTGGATAATAAACGACGGCTTGCGACTCTTCCGTCTTTGGATCGCGACCGCTGAGGATACGTTCCATCGGCACATCGAGCCATGACGTGAGACGTGCGATGTTGTCTGCGTCGGGTTTACCGGTGCCGTTTTCGATACGTGAAAGCGTCGAAGCGGAAACAGATGTTTCACTCGCAACATCACGCAGGCTTAGTCCAAGCTCTTCGCGTCTGCGCTTTACGGCGCGTCCGAGCTCTTCCGTGTTCACGAGACCTTTGGTTGGACGTACGGTACGTTTCATGTGGCTAAACGTAGCACAAGAGGGTTTTAGACGCAAGACTTTGTGTTACGCCTGAAACAGTAGCGGATAAACGCAGATGCTACGCAGACGGATCTGCGTAAGATCTGCGGGTAATCTTATTGAGCTCGGCTCTGATTTGAGCCCATGGCGAGGTCGCGGGCTTTTGGCAAAACGTCTACCGCTTTTGCAACCTGAGGATCGTTCGTGGTGATGAATACTCTGTCTCCAATCACCCGACCGTAAGCAGCAGTTACCATATTGAAGCGCAACTCGAGTTCGATGAAAGCGCGATATCGATCAATCGTAGCCGCTGTAACCTTGAAATCCGGATTAGCAGTCGCAAAGTCACGAAATGCCTTGAACATGGCGTCAGTAACCTTGAATTCTTCCGGTTTCAATTCGTGACGGAAATTGATACCGCCGGGGATGCGACTTGATTCGAAACCACGAATACGACCGTTCACCAATTCGCGCGTAAAGGCAAATGTCGGACTCAAAAGACGTCGCTGAGTTAAGTTAACTGTGCGCGGGTTCACATTCTCATCAGGTGCAATTCCGCCACCGCCATAAACCGCACGACCCGTGTCAGTCTTCGTTTCAGGACCTGCAGGTTTGGCCGGCGCGGCTTTAGGATCGCGAGCGACTCCACCTCCGTGTGTGTAGTAATCGTAAAAACCGCCGTTCGAATAATCGCGCTGAATCAGACGACCTGAAGGCGTGTAGTACTTCGCGGAGGTCAAGGTCAGTCCGGCGCCGTATTCGAGCGGAATGATGCTCTGCACGAGACCCTTACCAAAACTTGTCTGGCCAACAATCAAGGCGCGATCGTGGTCCTGCATCGCTCCAGCCACGATCTCTGACGCTGATGCAGTGTTCTCATTGATCAGGATCACAAGAGGCGTCATGTCAGGAGCGTTGTTTCGCGACTCATACATGTTGTCGCGATAACCGTTGCGACCCTTTTGCGTCAGAATCACCTGGCCATTTCGTAAAAAGACTTCGGCAACGTGAATGGCCTGGTCCAAAAACCCACCGGGATTGTTACGCAGATCGAGCACGAGCGAAGTCATTCCTTTTGCGTGCAGGCGATCAAGCGCGTCGAGCAATTCATCAGTAGTTGTGTAATTAAAGCCGCGCGTCATGTCGATATAGCCGACGCCGGGCTTCAGCATGTACGCGTCGGGTATCGAAGGTTGCGGAACTGCGTCGCGAACGATGTCAACCTTCTCGATGCGTTTGTCGGCAGAGCGTTCCAGCGTCAACTTCACAGACGAACCGCGCGGACCGCGAATCTTGTCGCGCACTTCCAGCGACGACTTGCCAGTCATTGCCAGGCCGTCAACTTCAACAATGCGATCGCCGTAACGCAGTCCGGCTTTGGCAGCAGGCGAACCATCAAAAGTTGCAGTGATATAAGTGTCGGCCTGCTCGCCGCGAACATAATTCTGGATCGAGGCTCCAATACCGAAGTATTCGGAACGCTGGTCCGTCTTCAGCTCGTCAAACTCTTCGCGATCGTAATAATTGGAATGCGGATCGAGTGAGCGAAGCATACCAATGATCGAGGATTTGAATGCGTCGTTGTAATTTAGCTTTTTGCCATCGACGTATTGCTCTTCGATCATCTTCAGAGCTTCACTGAAATCTCGCTCGATGGCTGCGGTCGCAGCAGTCGGCCCCCCTCGCGACCGCCGCCCTGCCGGACTTGAACCGGGATTGGTGGATTGCGCAATCACAAAGCCGGGCAGTATTAGAGCAAAAATAAGCAGGACGAGAGCGACGTGAGCTGGAATTCTTTTCACTACGAACCTCGGATTTTTTTACAGACTTCAAACGACGTAACTACAGCCTACGTCGCACTTGCAATATAACGGATGCCGACTGGGCGAGCAAGGTTGTGCTCGGGAGACATTCCCGCCACTAAACTTCAATTACCCATTGCTTGACCGTGTTTGTCGCGCTCCGTAGAATGAACTTACAAAGGCAAACAATCGTAAAGACGGACAGTTAGAATTCGGTAGTTTGCAAAGGAGTCTGTTACTAATGAGTAGTCCGTATCACAAGGAAGACCCCCCGACGCCGGAAAGAATCGACGACCTGATGCTTCGTGATGATAATCCGGAATTCGGTGCGGAAGAACAGAATCGAACCGCTTCGTCAGTCCGGGATATTGCCTCGCGTATTCCGGAATCACTGAGCGCAATTGGACGTGATATCAGTAGGACCATCGAGAAGGCAATCTCCGCAAAGGATGATTACGTTGTTGCCGTGAAGATCTCGCCTGAAGCGCAGGAGAAGCTCGAAGCTCTGGTCCAGGCCGGTGTATTCAGGAGTCGCGCAGAAGCGGCCGGATTCCTGATCGATGAGGGCATCAAAACGCAGTCGGCATTGTTTGAGCGCGTCAGACAAAAGCTCGCTGAAATCGAACGACTACGAGCTGAGCTGCGCGGCTTGATCGCCGATAAGACAGTCTAAAGCGCGTGAAGCTGGCGCTTTGACATTCGCGCCTGTCTAACAATCTTCCCCCCAAAGCAGTGCTTTACCTTCCTCGCGAACGGTAAAGCACGCCTTTGTTTCTGGTAGAGAAAAATTTGTGACAGAACGATTTCAATTACCGCCAACTCCAATCGAGGAATTTACTCTGGCTAACGGTCTGCGCGTGGTGTTGAGTCCAGACCGTGCTATCCCTGTAGTTTCAATTGCTGTTTACTACGACGTCGGCTCGCGAAACGAAAAAGAAGGACGAACCGGTTTTGCGCACCTGTTTGAACACATGATGTTTCAGGGCTCGGAAAACGTTCCCAAAGCCGCGCACTTTCAATACATCTTCAACGCCGGCGGCACGATGAACGGCACCACGTCCACCGAGCGCACAAATTATTTTGAAACGTTGCCGTCGAATTATCTGCCGCTCGCTTTCTGGCTGGAAAGTGATCGGATGCGTTCCCTCAAGGTGACGCAGGAAAATCTCGACAATCAACGCAACGCCGTGCAGGAAGAAAAGCGACTCCGCTACGACAATCAGCCTTACGTCAACGCCTTCCTGCGCATGAATGAACTGATCTTCAAGAATCCGGCCAACGCGCACTCGACGATCGGATCGATGGAAGATCTAGATGCTGCCACGATCGACGACGTCCAAAATTTCTTCCGGATTTACTACGCGCCGAACAACGCAGTGCTAACCGTCGTGGGCGATTTTGACAATGCCGAGGCGCGCGCACTCGTCGATAAATATTTCAGCAACATTCCGGCACAACCCGTGCCACCGCCGGTCGATGTTTCGGAACCGGAAACAGTGGCGATTCGTGAGGAAACTTTTAAAGATCCGTTAGCACCAGCGCCCGCGTTCGTGCTCGGCTGGAAGATACCTGAAAGACGCAGGCCGGAGTTCTATGCACTGTCTCTTGCGGGCTCACTTCTATTCGAAGGCGACAGTTCGCGTCTGTATCAAAAACTGGTCAAAGGCGATGAATCTGTCGTTTCGATTGAAGGCGGCATTGACGAACGACGTGGGCCATCAGCGCTCTACATCTTCGCACTGCCAAAACCCGGCGAAGAGGTAAGCAAAATTCGCGACCAGATCTTCGACGAAATTAATCGAATCGGGACGGATGGACCAACCATCGCCGAGATGGAGAAACTGCGCAATTCACTCTGTAACGATGCCGTGCGTGGTCGTCAATCAACCATGTACCGGGCACAGCGCCTGGCTGAGTTTGCACTGTACGATTCAGACCCGCGGCTGGTGGATTCGGAATTGGACCACTATCTCAGTGTCACAGCCGGCGACATCAAGAATGCTGCTGCTCGTTTCATGGATGTCGACAATCGCGTCGTGCTCGACATCATTCCGGCTCCTGCTGCGGAAGCCGAAGAGGGAACGACTGTTTCAGCTTCGCCACAACCTTCCGGCGATCCTCATCAACCTGCGGCACCACCCCCACAGGTACCAGAGAAGCCGGCGGCTGAACCCGAATCGCCGGTACACGCCGACGTCGTAAATCCATCAGCCTCCGAGCGACCAAAAGATCCGGCGGATGCGCCGCCACAAACAAAGCCAGGTTCTGGCCCGCTACACGCTTAACCATGAGTCAACCAGAAATGTTTCGTAGCCAGGCGCCCGCGCCGCTACCACCTCGACCGATCTCAATCCTTACGCCACGAGAGACAACTCTGCCTAACGGGCTCTCTCTCGTGGTCGTTGAAGATAAACGACTGCCACTGATCAGCTACCGGCTGGCGTTTCGCGTCGGTGGAGCTTTCGATCCGCCGGATCTTCCAGGACTTACAGATCTGCTTGCAGGTCTTTTGCCGGAAGGTACTCAAACAAAAACCAGTAAAGAGATCGCGGACGAGATTGCGCGCATGGGTGCGAGTCTGTCGGCGGGTGCGACTTCCGATTACACGATAGTGGCGGCGTCAGCGCTCGCGCAGTTCAACGATCCGGTTCTTGCTTTGCTGGCAGAAGTAGCACTCGAGCCTTCGTTTCCGGAAAACGAAGTTGCGCTTGCCAAACAAAACACGAAAGAGAGTTTGCGACAACAGCGAGCACAGCCGTCGTTTCTCGCGAGTGAGATGGTTTCGCGAGTGATGTTTGGAGATCATCCATATTCAGTAGTCGCGCCGACTCCGGAGTCGATTGATCGTTCTTCGCGTGATGAGTTCGTCAAGTTTCATCGCAGCAAGCTCGTGCCGAATAACGCAGTTCTCATCGTTGTCGGTGATGTTCGTTACGATGAGATCGTGAAGCAAGCCGAGTCACTGTTTTCGACGTGGAACCGCGGCGAAGACATAGTTGCTAATTTTCCGGCGCCGCCCGTTCGCACAAGTCGAAAAGCTTATCTCGTAGATCGACCGGGTTCAGCACAATCGAACATCGTGGTCGCGAACAGCGGTATTACCAGAACGAGTTCCGATTATTTTCCGATGATGCTGATGCACACTGTGCTCGGTGCTAACGCGTCGTCACGGTTGTTCATGAACCTGCGTGAAGACAAAGGCTACACGTATGGAGCCTATTCAACGCTGGACGCGCGCCGCACAGCAGGGACATTTCGCGTGACCGCCGAAGTCCGAACACCGGTTACCGGCGACTCGCTGAAAGAGTTTTTCTATGAGTTGTATCGGATCGGCAACGAACCGGTTTCTCAGAAAGAGATTGCCGACGCGAAGTCGTATCTCACCGGCGTGTTTCCCATTCGACTCGAGACGCAGGAAGGACTGACGGATCAGTTAGTTCAGATCAAGATGTTGAATCTGCCGATTGACTATCTTGAGAGTTATCGAGATCGAGTGCAGGCGGTTACAGTGGAAGAGCTTCAAAGAGTCGCACGAGAATACATCAAACCGGATGAAGCAGCGATTATTGTCGTTGGTGATGGCGCTTTGGTGCTGGATCAGATGAAACCGTATTGTGAAGACATCGAGGTCTATAACACCGCCGGCAAACGAAAAACCGCAGAGGCTTCGGCGGCGACTGATCCGGTTGGTGCTTGGTCGATCGAGGTCGAAACTCCACTCGGTCAAGCGATTCCCGCCACGTTGACGATTTCACGCGCCGCTACCGGTCACACTGCCATAATTCACTCGGAAATGGGCGACGCCGATCTTGGATCGGTTGAAATCAGCAATAACTCGTTCCACGCCACCACTTCGTTGGAGATGGATGGAGATAGCGTCGAGGCCGAGGTATCGGCGAGGTTCGAAGGCGAGCAGGTGGAAGGAACGTTGAAGCTGCAGAACTCGCCTGAGCTTCCTTTCCGGGGCACTAAAGACTAAGAAAAGCTTCCGAAAATAAAAGCGCCCGGCATGGCCGACATGCCGGGCGAATCACAGGAGGAACCGAGTGTTATGGTCGTCGCTATCCGTTGCGACGATCCGTTAACCTCGCTGCCTGAGATGTTTTTATATCCCCTTCAGGTTGTCTAGTCGCGCTCGTAACGCAGCACCACACCCGCACCACCAACTACCCATCCGACCTTCTTGTTAAAAATCAGCGAGTAAAGGTTTTGCTTCGTTGTTGATTCTTGTCGCACCCACGTTCTGCCTTCGTCGCTGCTTCTCAGAATGGTGCCTGATCGTCCGATTGCCCAACCTTCTTCGTCATTCGAAAACTGCACACTCAACAATGTAACGTTCGTGTTTGTAGGAACCGTCGTCCAGCTTTCGCCGCCATCAGTCGTACGCAGCAAGGTTCCGCGTTCGCCGACAACCCAGCCGTCTTTGTCGTTGCGAAAATCAACGTGGTAAAGCGTCCCCGTCGTCGCTACGTTCTGCTTTGTCCAGCTCGCTCCTGCATCGCGCGTGAACAGAATCGTGCCGCCATCGCCGACGATCCAACCACGTTTATCGCTGACAAAATCGATATGAATCAACTCTAACCGGCTCGGCGCCCGTTGCCTGCGCCAGTTCAGGCCCTCGTCGTCCGTATAAACGAGAATGCTGTCGACCACGCGGTCGCGCTTACTAACAGACCCGACCACCCAACCTTTCTTCTTGCTCGAAAAACGCACGCTATACAACTCGACGTCCGCGCCTTCGAACTCTTCCGGAAGAAATATTCGCTGCTGCGTCCAGCTAGCGCCGTCGCGAGTGACGAAGATTGAATTTCCTGCCAACAGAAAACCCTTTTCTTCGTCGCGAAAGTAGATGTCGTTGATTGCGGCTTTTGTGCCGACGTTCAGCTGCGTCCATGTTTGACCGCCATTCTCGGTGTGACTGAGGAAACCATTATCACCGCCGACCCAGCCGCGTCGACTGTCGAGAAAATAGACCGTGTTGAGATCTTTTCCACCGGTGTTGAGCTTGATCGGCAACCAGCCCTGGGCACGTGCTGCGCCGCCGAGAGTCATCAACACAATGAGAACCGCAGAAAAGCGGATTAGCTTCATTGTTCTGGTACTCATACTGATTTTTTACAGTTTTGTACCTAATTTGAAGAGCGAAGACAAGAGTCAGCCACAAAGAAGCACAAAAAACACAATTCCGATTTGGGCATCGTGCTTTATTTAACTGTCACTCGGTAAACTCGGCCATCCAGAATGACAACCACACGCTCACCTAACGCGAAGTAACTTCCGAGTTTTGGATTCTGTTTCAGCAACGCGAAGTACTCGTCACTGCCAAATACAAGAACCGTTTCCGGCAAGCGTGATTCGGATTTGAATTCAGAGTCAGTCCAAACGCCCTCAATCAGATAGAAAGTCTTCCCTGCGGCGCGTTTCACTGCATCCGTGCGCGTCTCCTCGTCTTTCAGCACCAGCCGTTCCTGCTGAGCGCGGGCCGCCTTGCTTCGCTGAACTGCTTCTGCGCCAGTCACGGCCTGCGCCACGCCAGGGCTCGGAGCCGGAGCGGCGTTGGGCGCGTTCAGACTACCAAACCCGCCGCCACTAGTGCCCCTCATTACTCGACCCGGCGTAACGCGCATGTCTACATCGCGTCTCGAAACTGCTCCGTCTTCCAGCGCCAGATACGAAGTGTATGGCGTGACAATGCCGTAGCGGGTTCCGAGATCCACGATCTCATCGCGCAATTCTTTCTGCTCACCATTTGAACGTACCTGCTCCATCAGCCAGCCAACGCGACGCGTGGCCCACAAACGCGGCAGGTAATCGTTTGCGTCAGTGCGCAGCGGGAAGCTCAAATTGGGATAGGTGTAACTTCGAACAGCCCCGCCCGATTTACCGCTCAGTTTCAGATGCACTGCATTCAAATCTGCTTCATTGCTGTAGCGCCCGATGAGTGTCACTTGCGATCCACGAAACAGGTCCGGTATTCCACGCGGGTAGGTTAGATCGGTGTGTGCTCCACCCATGTCGAGTTGAAGATCCGTGAGCACTGGATAATTCACCTTCGAGAAGAAGTTCGAAACTTTGACTTCGAGATCCTCTTTCGGTTCGACGTAATCGGCAACGCCACCGTTTTCTGCCGCAAGCTTGTCCAGCAATGCCGTATTCACGTCGTAACCAACGCCAAAGGTAAACATTCGCACACCGACTTTGGTTGCGTTACGAACGTTGTCGATGATTCTTGAAACGTTAGTTTCGTCGACTGTCGGCAAGCCATCAGTCATGAACACCAGCATCTTTGGTCGCTCTCGATCCATTTCGCTGAATTGACGAAGCGAAGCCAGCAACGACTGGTTGATGTTTGTTCCACCAACGGGTTTGAGAGCTTTCACGAATGCCTCGCCGCGTGCGCGACCTTTCTCGTCCGCGGCGATCAGCCGTGCTTCCATCAGGTGTTCTTCACCCGCAAACGAGATGATGTTGAAGCGATCCTGCGGTCGCAGAATTCGCACACCGTACAACAACGCAGCGCGCGCTTTCTCCATCTTTCCCTCTGCGGCCATCGAGCCCGAAGTGTCGACTACGAACACAACGTCCTTGGCCGAGTATTCCTGATCCGTCCAATCGTCTTTGGGCGAGATCATCAATAGGAAATAACCCTGTTTGCCAGGCTCGCGATGTGTAAGGAGGGTCAGGCCAAAATCTTCTTTCGAGATCGTGTAGAACAACTGGAAGTCCTGCGGTTCCCTGCCGCTTTCGCTTTCGAATGAAACCAGCGAGCGCCGGTCCGTGTTGCGCTTAACGTCGATCGCGTGCGTGGGCGAGTAAACATTTCGGAGGGGCTCTTTGCTTTCGACTTCAACTCGTCCGGCAACTGATCCGATTTGCGCTATCTGCCGGCCGATACCCAAAGGGTAACGATACGAAACTGTGCCGCCTTCGGCGCGAACCACCTGGGTGTAAGTGATCTCGAGTTTCTTATCGGAGTGCGGCAGAATCGGAAAGATGCTTGCCTGAAACAAATCCTTGCCGGCGTACTCGAGCAATCCAGGGTCGCGTTGACGCCGGACGATTTCGTCGTAAATGCGGCGCGCTTCTTCGCGAGTTCTGACCTCACCGACCAGTCGTCGATCACCGTCCCAGATGGCAAACTCAGCTATCGAGGCCGACTCAGGAATCGGAAACAGATATGTTCCTTCGAGTGTGGCGCCGGTGTCGTTGCGAAATACCTGTTCGACGTGAGTCGTAGCGACTTGTGAACTGATCTTCGTATCAATCTTGATCGACTTAATCGGGAGGGCGCGCGGGAGTGGAACGGGCAGAGGATCCGGACAACGGCGGCAAGGACCCGGAACGATGATGCCCTGCGCGCTGGCGACTGTCGCCAGGGCGGAAACGAGCGAAAGCATCAATAAAAGCCGCATTATAGAAGTTGGGAATCGCATGAAAGTCTCCAGAATTGGGCATTAACCACTTACTGGTAGATAGAACGGTCCGCTTTTAGAGTTCTTGCAGTCAGTAAAGCTCGCGGAGACGCTTATTGAAAATCGATACGCCGGTGGCGACCACCGTCACCACCAGCCCGCCCACAGCCAGCGTGTGCTGCGGGCCGAAATGCGTAGACGCGGTGCCGGCCGCAATGTTCCCAATCGGAATCGTGCCCATAAAAGACAGAATAAACATGCTCATTACGCGGCCACGCATTTCGTCAGTAACAAGCTTCTGCAGCAACGTGTTGGTGAGAGCAACCGATACCACGACGGCAAAACCCAGCCCAAAAAGAAAAAGTAATGACACCATCAGGCGGTTCGACAAAGCAAAGCCTGTGATGCACAAACCAAACATTATCGCCCCACCCAAAACGAACCAGCCTTTCCGCTGAAAGTCGCCAAGAAAAGCAACCAACAGCGCGCCGAAAAAAGCGCCGGCGCCGGCCGTGCCCATCATCAACGCCAGGCCCGTTTCACCGAGATGAAAAATATCGCGCGCGTAGATCGGTACGAGCGTGAAGTAAGGCGCACCAAACAAACTATTGACCGCCGCGAGCAGCAACAACGACGAGACTCTAGGGCGGTTCCGAACGTACCTGAAACCCTCAGCGATATCCCGCAAGATGGCAGACCTTCCTCTTACTGCCGGCACGGCGGAACTCGGTCGACGGTCCATTTGTACCATCCAAAGCGCCGCCACCACTGCGATGAAGGAAAGCCCATTGGCAAAAAAGCATCCCGCAATTCCAAACAGGCGAAACGCGACACCGGCCAAGGCTGGTCCAACCACCCGCGACAACTGAAACTGAGTCGAGTTCAACGCGACGGCGTTCGCGAGGTCTTCGCGACCCACAAGATCGTAGGTCAGCGCCAAATACGAAGGACTCGCAAGCGACATACAACAACCAGTGACAAACGAAAAACCCAAAACCATCCAGCGATTCACCACGTTTGTCGCAACTAAGCCGGCAAGAGCAAGAGCTGCGATTCCGGCCACGACCTGTGTGTAGAGAAGTAAGCGGCGTCGATCGATTCGATCGGCGAAAGCACCTCCCAGAAGCGTGAAAACGAACGCCGGAGCGGTTGCCATAAAACCGTCGAGACCCAGCCAAAAAGGTGAATTGGTCAACTGTAATACAAGCCAGCCTTGCGCGACTGCCTGCATCCATGTGCCGACATTCGAGAGAAAAGCTCCAGTCCAGAAGAGACGATAATTGCGATGGGAAAGCGCGCGGAACATTCCGCTGCGACGGCTGGTAGGCTGTCTGGAACTAAAGACGATCTCAGTAGGCATTAATTCACTTTTTGTG
>DASTVU010000081.1:0-4136 GCA_035758935.1 Pyrinomonadaceae bacterium
AACTTTTTCGATCTCGTTTGCTGAAGCTTCATTTGACGAATCCGCTTACGCGCGCGGTGTGGCTAAGTTTCTCGGCACAGATCATCACGAAGAACGTTTGAGCGCAAACCTGGCGGCGAATCTCGTGAGCGAGATCGGCGCCTGGATGGATGAACCCTTTAGCGATCCATCGTTAGTGCCGACTTATCTCTTGTCGCGCTTCACACGCAAACATGTGACGGTCGCGCTCGGAGGCGACGGTGGCGATGAACTCTTTGCGGGTTATCCGACGTATGCCGGTCTGCGGTGGGCTGAGATCTACAAGCGTGTTCCGCCTTCATTGCGTGCCGCAGTTATCGAACCACTTGTAAAACTATTGCCGGTCAAAACAAAGAACCTGTCGTTTGACTACAAAGCATTGCGATTCGTCACGGGCGCAAAATACGACACCGTTGCGCGACATCACGTTTGGTTTGGATCTTTTACGCCTGATGAGCAACAGGAACTTCTGACACGCGAAGTTCTGACGACAACTGACGGCGAGATCTACGCACACGCGCGTGAGATTGCGGAAGAGTGCGACAGTGAGGATCTCGTGACGCGTATGCAGAGCGTTGACACGCGTTTGTATCTCGCGGAAGACATTCTTACCAAAGTCGATCGTGCGAGCATGGCGGTATCGCTCGAGGTGCGTGCTCCGTTTCTCGATTCTCGAGTAGCGGAATTTGCCGCGTCATTGCCGTGCAATTACAAACTGCGTGGTCACAAGACGAAATACATTTTGAAGAAGGCGGTTGAAGGAATGCTGCCGCCGTTTGTGACGCGTCGCGGCAAGAAGGGTTTTGGCGTTCCAGTCGCTGAATGGTTGAAGGAGAAGTTGCGGCCGCTCGCGAGAGATCTGTTATCGCCAGAACGTGTTCGCCGTGCGGGCGTTTTTAATGCTGACTACGTCGCGCGTTTGCAAGACGAGCACGAACGCGGTGTAGCAAACCATCGCAAGTTGCTCTGGACGCTGTTGATGTTCGAGCTCTGGCACGAGAGCTTTATCGAAACACCGCGCCGTATTGAAACGTCTGTCGCAAGCAGAGAAGGCTGATTGATCAGGAAAGTGAACGACGAATCAAATCGGTCTCTCTTTCAAACTGCCTACGACGAACTCTACTCCTGGTGCCGGCAACACGACTTTGCCGGACATGATCCATTCGATGCACTAAATAGTCGTCTCTTCAAGGCGACGCCTCTGGCCCAATCCCGTAACGCGCGCTTTATCTGGACGCAGCTCGTTAAAAGATCGCCTGCTGATGTTCGTGCGCTCGCGCGTGTTCCTGCCGAACGCAATGCGAAAGGAATCGCGTTGTTTGCGCTCGCGCAAATTGCAAATTACCGGCGGATAAGATCGAGCGAAGCCGCGGCGGGCGTTAACGATTTCTTGTCGTGGTTGATGGCGATGCGGGTCGATGGTTACAGCGGAGCGGCGTGGGGGTATAACTTTGATTGGCAGAGCCGGAACTTTTTTGCCCCGCGTGATACGCCGACGATAGTACCGACAGCATTTGCGGCGCGCGCGTTGATCGAAGGCGCAAGATGCGGCGGGTATGGTGGACAGGATTTACAGGATTTGCAGGATGTTCAAGATAGATACTTAAGAATCGCCAGAAGTGTTTGTGATTTTATCCTGAGGGACTTGCCGCGGAGCGTTGAGACGGAGAGTGAAATCTGTTTTAGTTACGCGCCGCAAACCGATACGAGGATCTTCAATGCGAGTTTGTTGGCCGCAGAGGTGCTTGCGTGTGTTGGGCAGTTGACTGGTGAAACTGAACTCCTGAAAGTCGCCGAACGAGCGACTCGATACGTCGTCAACAATCAACATCCTGACGGATCGTGGTCGTACGGCATGGATCCGAAACAGTCGTGGAAAGATAACTTCCATACTGCTTACGTCCTGTTTTCACTAAAGCGCATACTTGACGTATTGCCGGCGGAAGAAGAGTTTCAACCAGCCCTGGAGCGCGGTTATCAATTCTGGAAAAACCACTTCTTTCTTGCCGATGGGTGGCCGAAATACTACGATGATGACCCCTATCCGGTGGACACGCATGCCGCAGCGAGCGCAATTGTGACGTTTCTTGAGTGTCGCAATCTCGACACGCACGCACCGAGGCAGGCGCAGAGTGTTGCGAATTGGACTATCCATAACCTGCGCGATAGTCGAGGATTCTTTTATTATCAAAAGCGACGTTTCTACACGGTTCGCAAACCCTACATGCGCTGGACACAGGCGTGGATGCTCTATGCGCTGTCGCGTCTGCTCGAAGATCTGAACGTATGATCAAAGTTGGTGTAATCGGATACGGATACTGGGGGCCGAACCTGGTGCGAAACTTTATGAGTGCGCCCGGTTCGTTGGTGACGCGCGTCTGCGATTTGCGTGAAGAGCGCCTGTCGTCGTTAGAGAAACTCTACCCGGGACTGAAGACCTGTACCGATTCGGCAGAACTCATCAACGACCCACAGATCGATGCAGTGGTTATTGCGACACCTGTGTCGTCACACTTCGAGCTGGCGTTGTCTGCACTGCAGGCCGGCAAACACGTGCTTGTAGAAAAACCTCTCGCCGCCAAATCCGATCAAGCGCGCAAATTGGTTGACGAGGCCGCCGCACGAAAGCTTGTGCTGCTGGTGGACCATACGTTCGTATATACGCCTGCCGTAAGAAAGATTCGCGAATTGATCACTTCGGGAGCGCTCGGTCAGATCTATTACTACGACGCAGTGCGCGTTAACCTCGGACTCTTTCAACACGACGTAAATGTGATCTGGGATCTCGCGATTCACGATCTCTCGATCATGGATTGTGTTCTTCCTGACAAACCGGTAGCGATCTCTGCGACTGGAATCAGTCACGTTCCAGGCCAACCCGAGAACGTCGCATACATCACGCTCTTTTTTCCCAGCGCACAAATCGCACACGTTCACGTTAACTGGCTGACTCCGGTGAAAGTGCGCCACACACTTATCGGCGGCAGTGAGAAGATGATTCTCTACGACGATCTCGAGCCGAGCGAGAAGCTCAAGATCTACGACAAAGGAATTAGTGTCACGCCTGGACCAGAAGACGTCTACAAGATGCTCGTGAGTTATCGACTCGGCGACATGTGGGCGCCGCAACTCGATCCCATCGAAGCTCTACAGACCGAAGCACGCCACTTCATCGACTGCATCGAGACGGACAAGCAACCTGAGACTGACGGCGCGGCGGGATTGCGGATGGTGAACATGATTGAGGCTGCGGAAACCTCACTTCGCGATCGCGGTCGACTCGTCGAGATCCAGTGGTGAATCCACAGATTACGCAGATTAAATGAAAATGCGTCTTTGGATCGATCTTGCAAACTCACCTCACGTTCCATTTTTCAAAGCGCTCGCGAAACGGTTCGTCGCCCAAGGTCATGAGATTGAGACGACTGCGAGAGAATTAGCGGAAACAATCCCGCTGGCGCGCGAGGCGGGTTTCACACCCGAAATCGTCGGGGCTCATGCCGGTCGCGATGTGTCGAAGAAGGCGGGAAGTCTGATGAGTCGTGCCTGGGCGCTTGCGAGCTGGGCCCGCAAACGCAAGTTCGATCTGGCCATCAGTCACAACTCGTATTCACAGATTCTGGCGGCGCGCGGGTTGAGAATTAAGACCATCACACTGATGGATTACGAACACCAGCCTGCGAACCATCTCGCCTTTCGTCTCGCTTCCCGCATCATCGTGCCGGTTAGTTTCCCCGCGGAGCGATTGCGTGCGTTTGGTGCGCGAGCAGGCAAGGTCCGTCGCTATCACGGAACGAAGGAAGATGTTTATCTGGCCGATTTTCAGCCCAACCCGTCGTTTGGTGCGCAGTTGTGTGAGCTTGGCGTCAACCGGGATAATACGCTGGTCCTGATGCGGCCACCGGCACACGACGCGTTGTATCATCGTTTTCAGAACACGCTGTTTGATGATGCACTGCGATTGTTGTTGGCGAACAAGACCGTGCAGGTGATACTGCTACCGCGAAATGAAGCGCAACGAGCAGCATATGCGACTGAGCGGTTGATCATTCCTGCAGCGCCTTTGGATGGCGCAAACCTGATCGCAGCGAGCGACTTAGTGATTAGTGCCGGTGGGA
>DASTVU010000082.1:0-8897 GCA_035758935.1 Pyrinomonadaceae bacterium
GGGTTCAAGAATCGACAGCCTCGGATTTGGCGAATACGATCAAAACCACGGGCGGCCACGGAGGGCCGCCCCTACAGTACGTCCCGAGTAGAATCGGGCGGCCAGGGTTGTTGAGTGTTATTGGCTTTTGGTGGGAACGAAAAGTTTGACATCGCAAACTTCTCACCACTGGCAAGGATTTCCTCACAGAATGCCACCACCTTCTTACGGTCGATGGTGTACATGTCGTGAACCAGGCTGAAATAGTTAAGCCCGTATTTCTTTTGAAGTGAGGCCATGTCCCCGACCATCGTCGCCGGCGACTTCCGGCGAGCGTTTGGATTACGAATCACTTCGTCGCCACGTCTGAAAGTGATGCCCGGAAGTTTTTCCCACTCAGGAAGCTGGTTGTCGAGACGTTGCAGAAGGGCAGGGAACGTGTCGTCTGCTTCACCGCGAACGATGATGTCGATGCAGGGGAACGCGTGCATCGTCGCCACGTCGACAACTGAAGCTTGCGGACCACCGAGGATGATTCTCGCGTGCGGATTTAGCTTGCGGATCTCCTGAGCTAGCCGCAAGGTGAGCGGATATGAGCTGCAAATCGAACTCAGCCCGTAGACATCGAAACCGCCGGCCGGCAGATGCCGTGCAACATAGGAAAAGAACATCTCCGGAGGTTCCGAGCTACCACTGTTGGACCACAAAGAAGGACAAAAAACACACGAGTCAGGCGGCTTTTTTTGTGGCTTCTGTGCCCTTCGTGCTTTTTGTGGCTAAAACGCGGCGGGTGGCCGCACTCTACGTGCGACCACCCGTAGCATACCGTCGGGGCTGGAAATTAATGCGAGAGGAGTTGGTGCCCGTCTAAATTTTCTTCCTGAATAAATCGCACCGCCATCACTCCATATTGCTTGAGACGGCGATAAAGCTTGCTGCGATCGATTCCCAGTGCGGCCGCGGCTCGCACCTGGTTGCCACCAAACTGCTGTAGGACTGAAAGAATGTAACGCTTCTCGATCTCCGCAAGTGGAACCGTGTCGTTCATGTAAGCCTGAAGCACTTGCCTGAAATCCTCGGCACTGGGTTGCGAAGGCGCCGACAGAATCTCGGGAGGCAAATCCGCTGGGCCTAACTCAGCGTCAAGACCGATCGCGAGCGCATACTCAATCGTGTTTTCCAGTTCGCGAACGTTGCCGGGCCACGGATAATCACAAAGAGCACGCATCGCTTCGGGCGTGAAATTCCTGAGTGGCTGGCCGTTTCTCTCCGACTTTACACGCAGGAAGTGTTCGACGAGTAGTCGTACGTCGTCACCACGCGTGCAGAGCTCCGGCACGTGCAAAGGCAAAACTCGCAAGCGGTAATAAAGGTCTGGGCGAAAGCGACCTTCAGCGACCGCCTGGGCGAGATCGCAGTTAGTCGCCGAGATAATGCGAACGTCAATTGCGATGTTTGCCCGTGCGCCAATTCTACGGACGGTTCGTTCCTGCAGAACGCGAAGTAACTTTGCCTGGGCGGAAAGGTTCAACGCATCGATTTCGTCGAGAAACAACGTACCACCAGACGCCTTTTCAAAGAGACCACTGCGGTTCTCATGCGCACCAGTGAAGGTGCCGCGCTGATGTCCGAAGAGTTCAGCTTCGATTAGTGTTTCAGGGATGGCAGAGCAGTTGATATCAACGAAAGCGTGGTCGTGTCTGGGACTTAAATCGTGGATAGCGCGAGCGGCGAGTTCTTTTCCGGTTCCGGTTGCACCAGTAATCAGGACGGAAGCGTCGGTTGGCGCCACGCGTTCGATTACGGAAAAAAGTTTCCTCATCACCGGCGATTCGCCAATGAGAGTGGGGGTTTTGGAATTGCTTGTTCTAAGACTTTCCTGCTTGTCGGTGGCCGCCGTAGTGGTCCGGGCGTGGTTATTGGTAGACCAGCTATCGATAGCCGTGGGAGTTGCTAGGGGCATTAAATTCACTAACTCCTTCGGGTTAAGTCCTTGTCAAAAAATTGCGGTAAATCAGTCTCTTTGAAGATGAGAACTGGGAGTGTTCTCTCGAGAGACTGGATTAACAAAACACCTAAATGCCTTGATGTTCCGAATCCTTAAGCCGCCATCTCAAACAACGGACCGTTGGTTCTATTCCGATACGTACACTCCATGGCCGGGGGGGTGGAGTAAAACGTTATCTTTTTTTGCAAATGATTAAGAGAACTGGCGAGACCTTACAGGTTTTAGGTAAAGCTCAGAACCTCTCTAACTCGATCAGTCCCTTTGAAGCTAGCTAACTACATTTAGACGTGTGAATCCGTGAGTTGATAAGCAAACCCGGGGCCATCAAAATGCAATATTCCCTTTTGCACAATTTCCTCACGAAACCGCAGTAAAAATTGTTGTTCACGATGTGTTTGTCCAAGATCTGGACATCGGTTTCTAGACTTTGGAAACGCGGTCGCACGGATTTGAAAAACGATCCACATTACACCTTTAGATAATCCACATGCTTGCTACCAGGTTATACATCGCGGCATTAACGCTGTGCTTTCTGTTCCTTGTGATCGCGAACCGTGGTCTCGGAATTCTCGAAGCGGTGGTAGTTACCTGCGCGATTGTCTATTTAATCCTGGATGTTAGAAGCGATCTACAGGCACTGAAGTCTGAGTTGAGCATGTTGAAGGATCTCGAACAATACGTATCCAAACTTACGGGTTTGAATTCATAAACATGAACGCTTTCATCATTAACGCCGCCGTGAGCTTTGTTGCATCACTTGTCCTACACGAGTTAGGCCATTACGTTGCGGCGCGCATGTGTGCCGTCCCGATCAAACAGGCAGGTCTTGGTTGGGGGCCGAAACTCTTTGCAGTGCGATTGAATAAGGTTGACTGCCAGCTACGTCTGCTACCAGTTGGTGCTTACGTGCAAATGGATATGAGGGCGTTGCAAAGTCGACCGCTGGTACAACAGTTGTTCGTACTCGGCGCAGGGGTCGGAGTGAATCTTCTACTCTGCGTTCTAACCTGGGGATCACTTTTCAGCGTAATCAATCTGGCACTCGCAATCGGAAACATAGTTCCGCTTTATCAGCTTGACGGATGGAAAAGCGGGATGGTGATCTTCCGGCGGATATTCGGACGACCGAGTCCGGCTGTGGAGTGGGTCTTTACGCTCAGTGGCGGAGCCGTCACTTTGGCCGTTATGGTGCGAGCTTTTCTTAACGTCTAAAATTTATGATGAGCACACCTTATTTTGGAAATATCGACAGCAAACGCCTGGCGCGTGCCTATGTTGCGCTCGCGTTTGCGCAGGACGTTGCCAAGGGATACGTCAGCGAACACACGTCGTTGCATCCGGTGCTTACGGCGCTCGATATGTCTGCGAAGCTGATTGAAGAGATTCTTGAGGACGTTCTGCCAGTGGATGAGGAACTGGTAATAGAACCACAGATTACGCAGATCATGTAAATCTGCGTAATCTGTGATTGGTTTTACCTTACATGCCCATGCCGCTCATGCCGCCCATACCGCCCGGCATCGCGGGACTGCCTTTATCGTCTTCGGGAAGCTCCGAGACCATCGCTTCAGTCGTCAACATCAATCCTGCAATTGAAGCTGCGTTCTGAAGCGCCGTGCGAGTGACTTTCGCCGGATCGATGACGCCGGCCTTCACCAGATCCTCGAACGTCTCGGTCGCTGCGTTGAAGCCAACGTTCTCGTTCTTCTCAGAACGAACTCGCTCGACAACCACCGCGCCTTCCTTACCTGCATTCTGAACGATCTGACGCAGGGGCTCTTCCAACGCACGACGAACGATGTTCACGCCGATTTGCTCATCGGGATCGCCTTCGCCGTCCGCGTTGATCACGTATTTCTCGAGCGCCTTCGCGGCTCTCACGAGCGCGACGCCGCCACCAGGAACGATTCCTTCCTCGACGGCCGCGCGTGTAGCATGCATTGCATCTTCAACGCGCGCTTTCTTCTCTTTCATCTCGGTCTCAGTTGCAGCACCAACTTTGATTACCGCAACGCCGCCGACGAGCTTCGCGAGTCGCTCCTGAAGTTTCTCGCGATCGTAGTCGGAAGTGGTGTCTTCGATCTGCGCACGCAGAGTCTTGACGCGACCTTCGATGTCATACTGCTTGCCGTTGCCTTCCACGATCGTGGTGTTGTCCTTGTCGATCGTGATCTTCTTGGCCCGGCCGAGATCTTCGAGTTTGACGTTCTCGAGTTTGATACCGAGATCTTCGCTGATGACTTTGCCACCAGTCAGAATCGCGATGTCTTCGAGCATCGCCTTGCGACGATCGCCAAATCCGGGAGCCTTCACGGCAGCGATGTTCAGCGTGCCGCGGAGCTTGTTCACGACGAGAGTCGCGAGCGCTTCGCCTTCAACGTCTTCGGCGATGATCAGCATCGGTTTGCCGAGCTTGGCAACCTGCTCGAGCAGCGGCAGCAGATCCTTCATCGAACTGATCTTCTTCTCGTTGATCAGGATGAGCGGATTGTCGAGCACTGCTTCCATGCGCTCCGGATCGGTGACGAAGTAGGGGCTGAGATAACCACGGTCGAACTGCATTCCTTCCACAACTTCGAGCGAGGTATCCATCGTCTTCGACTCTTCAACGGTGATGACGCCGTCTTTGCCGACTTTGTTCATTGCTTCAGCAATGATGTTGCCGATGGTCTGGTCGCCGTTGGCGGAAACTGTTCCGACCTGTGCAATAGCATCGCCCTTAACTGGCTTCGCGAGCTTCTGGATCGCGGCGGTGGCATGCTCGACAGCCTTGTCGATACCACGCTTGAGCGCCATCGGATTCGCACCGGCGGCAACAGTCTTCACGCCTTCGCGGAAGATTGCCTGGGCCAACACGGTTGCGGTGGTGGTGCCGTCGCCGGCGACGTCGGAGGTCTTGGAGGCGACTTCGCGCACCATCTGAGCGCCCATATTTTCGAGGGCGTCTTTCAACTCGATTTCTTTTGCGACGGTGACGCCGTCTTTGGTGATCGTGGGTGAACCAAATTTCTTGTCGATAACAACGTTACGGCCCTTTGGACCGAGGGTGATCTTCACTGCGTCAGCGAGCTGATTGATACCGCGCAAGATCGCCGCACGCGAGTCCTCACCGTGAATAACCTGCTTTGCCATTCTTATTTACCACCTTTCTTGGTGCCGCCGCTCGCAGCGCCGGCGCGCTCGAGAATTCCGAGAATCTCGTCCTCGCGCATGATGAGAAGCTCTTCGCCGTCAATCTTGATTTCAGAGCCACTGTACTTGCCGAAGAGAACGCGATCGCCCTGTTTCACGTCGAGGGGTTGGCGGGTTCCGTCCTCTTTATATTTGCCTTCGCCGACTGCGATGACTTCGCCTTCCTGGGGTTTTTCCTTAGCAGTGTCAGGGATGATGATGCCGCCCCGCACCTGCTCGCCCTCTTCGATACGTCTCACGATGACGCGATCGTGAAGAGGTCTAATGTTGGTTGCCATGACCTTGGTCTCCTTTCAATTCTGTCGAACTTGGGTGAATTTTATAGATAAAAGCTAGCACTCTCTGAGTAAGAGTGCTAAGGATAGGGCCACCCGGAGGCGCTTGTCAACCGCCCAAAAAGGGGACGCTGCCTTGGAGTGCGGTGACTTGTCACCGCTTTGGTACAAATACCAAGGCGCCAACAAGTTGGCGCACTCCAAGGCGGCGCCCTATGAGCAGTTAGCTAGCCTTCAAGCGGTGCGTGAGTTTCTTATGATTGGCGCTTTTTGTGCCTTTTTGTGGCGATTCCTGCTTTTGATATGTGGCGACGCGCTTGGCGAGGGTGTTGCGGTGGATGCCGAGGACGGCGGCGGTGTTTGAGATGTGTTGCTTGTGCCGCGCCAGGGCTTTCTTAATGTAGAGCTTTTCGAATTCGCAGAGGGCTTCATCCAAAAGGATTTGGCCCTCGAGCATTTCGTCAATAAGGCTTTCGAGTCGGGTACGCATCAAAGCTCTTTTCCGGTTAACAATCTATATGCGTCCAGGTAACGAGCAGTCGTAGCTGCGGCAATCTCGGGAGGAATCGCCGGTGCGGGCGGTTTCTTGTCCCAGTCGAGTCTCTCGAGATAGTCACGCACGAATTGTTTGTCGAACGAAGGTTGTGAACGCCCGGGCTCGTATTCATCCGCGGGCCAGAATCGTGAGGAGTCAGGCGTCAGCACTTCATCAACCAGCAAGAGCTTTCCGTCCTTATCCAATCCAAACTCGAATTTGGTGTCGGCGATGATGATGCCTCGTTGCCGTGCATACTCTTCAGCCTGAGTATAGAGGCGAAGCGACGTGTCTCGCAGCAACGCAGTGTGTTCGGCGCCGATCAGTTCTCGTACTTGATCTTCAGTAATGTTTTCGTCGTGTCCTTCTTCTGCTTTAGTCGAAGGAGTAAAGAGTGCTTCAGGCAGTTTCGCTGACTCGGGCAAACCTTCCGGAAGTTTGTGGCCACACACGGAGCCAGTCCGCAGGTAATCTTTCCATCCGGAGCCGACCAGGTAACCGCGCACCACACACTCAACTGGAAACACTTTGGCACGACGCACCTGCATCGCTCTGCCTTTGAGAGTTTCAGCGTAGCGTTGGACCGCGGGCGGCATCGCGTCGACATCGCTCTCGATCAAATGGTTAGCGACGACGTCCTTCAGCTTCTCGAACCAGAATTCGGAGAGAGCCGTGAGCACTTCGCCTTTACGTTCAATCGGTGTCGGCAGTATGCAGTCGAATGCGGAGATGCGATCTGTGGCGACGATGAGCAAGCTCTCATCATCGACCTCGTAGACGTCGCGCACTTTACCGCGGCGATGTAACTTCAGATCAGAAAGCGATGTTTGCAGGACAGTTGCAGTATTCATTTGTTTAGGGCGGATGCCGGATTTTGCTCGCGCTAAAAAACTTTGTCAAGACAATCCACAGATTACACAGATATATTTTCTGCGTAATCTGTGGATACGTTCTTTATGAGGAGAGAGCTTCGCGGAGTCGTCGGATTTGTGCGGCGTGGTTGTGTGCGTGGGCGGCGTAGATTGTTAGCCAGTTCTCGGTCGTGTATCTGCCACTCTCGGTATGCGTGCCCTCGCGCTTCCAATCGTCCTCAGTCATTAAGCCGAGAAGTTGTGTGGTAGTTTCACGTGAACTTCGAAAAGCCTCTAGTGCGGGTGCCATGTCGCGTTCGTTGTAACGAAGCTTCGTCGCATACTCGTCCTGGTCGTATCCCTGGATGACAGCGTTGTCTTCGACCAGAAGCTTTCGCAGTCTCGCGGCTGAGAAGCTTTCACTGTCGCCAAGATGATGAACGATTTCACGTGCACTCCATTTGCCGGGGATGGGATGCGCTCCTAGACTGTCGGCGGGAAAGCCGTTGAGGGCGTTCATGACTTCGTCGTAACCGGCAGCATACTTTGCAATGAGCTCAGCTCGTTCTTCGGGTGTCAGCATATAGGGTCCTTTGCAATTGGAAATCGGCAATTGGCAATATCCTAACACTTTGGGCTTGAACACTGGGTCATTTCTCCTGTACTATCCCCCACGAACCGAGTTGCGCCAATGACCCCATGGTGCTTGCCCTTCTAAGCCTCCTGTCAGTTTCAGATCGACGACTAATATCCGATGATGGCTACAGCTACTGACAGACAGAAAACAGCTAAAGAAAACTTCGCGGCTCCCGACTCCGGCGAACGTAAAGTGTCGCTGCTGGTAGTGGAGGACGACGAGAACATCTCGACTGCGATTAGCGAGTACTTCTCGCGCGCGGGATACAACGTCAGAACGGTTGAGGATGGTTTAAACGGCGTGAAAGCGGCGCTTGACGATCCTCCCGATGCAGTGGTCCTTGACCTGATGCTGCCCAAGATGGACGGCCTGGCAGTGTGCAAGGAGCTCAGGGAGAAGGTCGGCTATCTGCCGATTCTCATGCTCACTGCAAAGGACGACGTAGTTGACAAGGTGCTGGGGCTGGAGATGGGCGCGGATGATTACATTACCAAGCCTTTCAGTCTTCGCGAACTCGAAGCCCGCATCAAGTCTGTACTCCGGCGCACGCGGAACGGCCCAACCACCGAAGGAATGCGTGATGAGGCGCCGATTGTTCGCGGCCGGCTCCGTATTGACTCGGCGAAGCGTGAAGTGACAATTGGTGACCGGCAGGTCGAGCTGACGCCGAAAGAATTTGATCTGCTGCGCCTATTTGCCTCGAATCCCGGCCGAGTCTTCCCGCGCAAGTACTTGCTGGAGAAGATTTGGGACTACTCCTACGAAGGCTACGACCGAACGATTGACTCACACATCAATCGCCTCCGCGCCAAGATCGAAGAGAATCCGGAAAACCCGCAGATGGTGCTCACCGTCTGGGGTATCGGCTACAAGTTCAGTGACGAACAGTAAGAATAGGTCCTATACGTCCTATAGGACCTATATTTCTTTCGCATTCGATCCGCAATAATTCCATAGCAATTCCCACCCACTTATTGTATTCTTCGCGGCAGTTTGTACAACATATGGGCTCGCAGTAGTCCCTTCCCCCGACGCTATTTGAAATTGGAGGAGTCGAGATGAATTGGATTGTGCGGCGACTTCTGCCCGCTTTACTGTTGTGGATAGCTGTCTTCATAACGTGTGTGCCTGCCAGGGCGCAAGACGTTAAACTCCCTGCGGTAGTCTCTAGCCGACCCGCCATAACAGTCCTCGACAGCACGAAAGAGCAGGATGGCCTGGTTGGATCCGTGCGTCGAGTCAAAACTGAAACTGCCAAAATCGAACTCAAAGATGGCCGTCCAGTCGAAGGATTACCGCAACTGGTCGAGATCACGACCTACGGTATCAAGGGGAATCGCGTTGAAAATACTTCCTATCCCATCGAATCCGGCCCTGTAGGCAAAGAAGAATATAAGTACGACGAGCGCGGCAACATCAC
>DASTVU010000083.1:0-5008 GCA_035758935.1 Pyrinomonadaceae bacterium
TCAGCCAGCAGCGCATCGCGCAAGTTGCGCGCGGAGTCGCGAATGCCGTCGAAAAGTTCAAACAACTCAGGATCGCCGTCGATGTGTCGCTTGTAGATTTCCCAGTTGTTGATTCCTGAAAGTCGCGGCTCGCCCGTGTAACAGATCGCGATTCTTCGTTCCAACTCTTCAATATTAACGTCGAGCGCTTCCCGTTCAATTCCGTCCGCATTGAAATGTACACATGCGACAGAACCGAACAGTGGCGGATAGTAATCCTGAAAACCAGCCGGCACTTTGATCACTGTCGATTCAACGTTCGCAGCGATAGTAACAAACTTCCGTTCTTCGTAACGATTACCGACCAACCGGTTCAACGCACCAATACATGCGATAGCGAGCGCCGATGAACCTCCAAGACCGGCGCCTGCCGGCACACTACTCTCAGCAACCAGATGAAAACCCGTAGTGGGCTTAAAGAAGTGGACCAGCTTTGAAACCAGCTCGAGTCGCTCTTCCTGTAGCAAGTCTTCAAGTGCCGACAGGTGCGTTTCAAAAGAAACTTTTCGATCGCGTGATTCAAGAATGATGCGACCATCGTCGCGCGTCTCGATGCGGCAACGAGCATGAAGTGAAAGGGCAAAATTGACTGTGGTGGCGCCTGGATGAAAGAGATAGAGCGGCCAGATGTCGATAGTGCCGCCAGCAAGGTCGACACGAGGAGGTGCGGTTGATTCAATAATCATTGCCAATTGCCAATTGCCAATTGCCGAATGCGGGGATCAGATAACGATAGGCAAAGTAACAATTTCATCCGACCGTTTGCAAATTGGCAATCGGCAATTGGAAATCGGCAATCAGTCGGCATCACCCTCCGGCTTCTTCGGATCACCACGTCGCTGGTGCTTGAACGGGATATGTTCCTGAATCTCCTCTCGCAAATCGTGTAACTTTTCGCTGGCGGCATGTTCGAGTTCCTGGAGACGCTCAGGGTTGGCCTTTTCCACCTTGGGCGAAAGCCAGAACCTCTCGACCAAATAAAAAGCCACGATTCCCAGCACCACGATCACAAGTAAAACTTTGCCCAGTCGCTGGAAGTCGCCGATCAGACCCATCACCGCGCCACTGAAGAAATAGCCCGCGCCTGCGAGTATAAAAACCCACATGAAACAGCTCGCAAACGAAAGCGCCAAAAACCGCAGGTACGGCATTTTTCCGACGCCATAAAACACGCACGACGCCCAGCGCAGTCCATAAATGTATTTGGAGAGGAATATCGAGAGTGGACCAAACTTGTTCGTCAATCTTTGCAGTCGGGGTTGCGCAGCACGGTAAAAACGAAACTCTCTGACGCCCTCACAAAACCCACGGCCGGCGAAATACGCGAGGTTGTCGCTCAGGCAGCCTGCAAGCGTTCCCCACAGCAACACCTGAGCAAAGCTGTATTCGCCAAAAAACGCGCTGTGAGAAAGCACGCCCGCCAAAAGGAGTGTGATGTCTCCTTCCAACATGACCAGAATGAAAACTGCGTAGAGCCCGTACTGAAAGAGTAAATCGTTGACGAAGTCGAGGTGCATGTATAAACCAGACTATTAATCCCGGACCCGAAAAGCTTGCACTTTGTGCTTGGTTCTTTGTGCCTGGTAATTACTAACTACAAAGGACAAAGTACAAAGCACCAAGCACAAAATACAGGCAGACAGAATAAACTGGAGGGCTAACTATTGACTACTACTCTTCTGTTTCTTCCTCTTGGGGAGGCTTAACCACTAATACCGGGCACGGAGCATGTCGCACCACCGACTCGGCGGTAGAACCAAAGAGGATCCGCCCCAAACCCGTTCGCCCGTGCGACGAAATCACAATCAAGTCCACGTCACGTTCCTTTGCCACACGCACAATCTCCGACGCCGCCTCGCCGTGGACGACCAGTTCTTCCACGTCGATGCCGGCACACTCGTCGCACTCAGCGAGTTTTGGTAACTCCCGCTCGGCTGAATCTTCAAGCTGTTCGGTAATGTCTGCGATAGGCAGTGGTTCGGTCATGCCTGAATAACCGACAGTCGGGACAATCGGTTCGATCACGTTGACGCAGATGATTGAAGCTCCAAATGTCCGCGCCAGCGATGCGGCGTAGGAGAGAGCGTAGTTGCCACACTCGCTGAAATCGGTGGGTAGAAGTATGGAGCGAATTTGCATCGAAATTGTTCTCTGAACTTAGTGCTTAGTACTTTGTTCTGGCATCTTCGGAAACAAGATATTAGAAAACAAAGAACAAAGCACTAAGCACAAAGCTCCGAGTGGCCTGATTCTACTCCCTGAACCGTCTGTTTGACAGCCCCTGAACCCTCGACTATTCTTCGTGCACGCAGCTTCTTCCGCCCAGGCCAGACTTGTAGCCATGACCACTCCACGAAGCAATTTCATCGGAATTAACGTATCCGGCATTCAGGCGCGTGCAGCGCTGATAGACCATGATGGAGCGCTGATCCAGACCAAAGTTGCTGAAATCGCTCCCAACGAATTGATCCCACAGCTCGCAGCGATGGTCGAAGAGATCGGGTCACGGGGCACAATCGCTGCTATCGGCATCGCAATTCCTGGACTTGTAAGCCGACAAACAGATCGCGTAATCGCTCCACGAGATCTTCCGGCAAATATGGTCGAAGATCTTCACGGTGAGTTGACCCGAGCCACAGGCCTGCGAGTTGAGCTCGAAAACGATGCCAATGCCGCCGCTTATGGTGAATATAAAGTCGGCGCCGGTCGAGGCGCGCGCAACATGTTCTACATGATGATCGGAAACGGCATCGGCGGCGCGATCATCCTCGACGGAAAACTTTGGACTGGCGCTTCAGGCTTCGCAGGTGAAGTTGGTCACATCACGATCGACACCGAGGGCCTTCAATGTGTTTGCGGTAATACCGGTTGTTTGGAGACCGTCGCATCCGCGCCAAGCATTGTTCGCCGCGCACGCGAGCGGCTCTATCGCGATTCGACTTCATCTCTATCGCGACTCGCACTCAACAAATCATTTACGGCCGACGATGTCGCCCATCAGGCTAAGGACGGCGACGATTTTGCACTCATGATGATCGAGCGCACCGGAAAATATATCGGCACCGGCGTCGCAAGTGTGATCAATCTATTGAACATCGAACTCGTTGTGCTTGGCGGTGGTGTCATGGACGCCGGCTCACTAATCCTCAATCCAATCATTCAGGAAGTAAAACGCAGAGCATTCCAGCCATGTTTTGAGGCAACGGAAATCGTTGCCGCAAAACTCGGCCTCGATGCAGCCCCCATCGGTGCCGCCCTCCTCGCTCGCGACGCGACCGCAGAAAATTAGCCACGGATTTACACGGATCTTCACGGATCAGAATTAATAAATCATTTTCTGATCCGTGTTCTTCCGTGTAAATCTGTGGCCCAATTTGAAATTCCCCTTCCATTTGGTAAAGTACGACCTTATTCGCATTACAACATTGTTCGAAAGGTTAGTGGGCAGAGTAGCGCCCCGACTCGCTTAACCTGCGGCGATGCCACAGATCTTCCATCACAGCACTAACGCGCTGGCGAAACTTACGATTTATGGCGCCGTTTTCATCGCTGTCGCCTTGTTATGGGTCGCAGTTGAGCTCAACCGTTCGTCGTGGAACACCGGTCAGTGGGTTGAAAGGCAACAGCCGGTTCAATTCAGTCACAAGCATCACGTTGGTGACGATGGCATCGACTGTCGTTACTGTCACACTTCAGTCGAAACCGCAGCATCTGCCGGATTGCCTTCGACCAACACGTGCATGAGCTGTCACAAGCAGATCTGGGCTGACAGTCCATATCTTGAGCCAGTCCGAGCAAGTTTCCGCAACAACAAGCCAATCGAGTGGATTCGCGTTCACGATCTTCCCGATTACGCCTACTTCAATCACAGCATTCACGTAAAGAAAGGCGTCGGTTGTTCGACGTGTCACGGCCGCATCGACGAGATGCCTATCCTGTACCAGGCAAACACTTTACAGATGGAGTGGTGTCTTGAGTGTCACCGCGCGCCGGAGCGATTTATCCGGCCCGCTGACAAGATTTTCGACATGACCTGGCGACCCGAAAACAAAACTGCTGACGAACTGCAAAAAGGGCTGCAATGGAAAGCCGAGTATCGAATCCAGGGGAAGGAAATTCTGACAAGTTGTTCAACTTGCCACCGCTGAAGACGTTTTGAGATGAGCGATAGCGACCGTCACATAAATTTCAAGCTGATGCGCGATCACATTCTTGCTTTGCAGGATGCTGAGACGCCGCGTGGCGGAAAGAAATACTGGCGCAGCCTTGAAGAACTCGCCGATACGCCGCTGTTTCGTGAGTTTGTCGAGCGTGAGTTTCCGCAACAAGCGGAAGAGTGGAACGATCCGATCGAGCGTCGTACGTTCATCAAGCTGATGGGCGCTTCGCTCGCCCTTGCGGGTTTGAGTGGTTGCGTCTTCCAACCACCCGAGAAGATCGTTCCAAACGTCAAACAACCGGAAGAGTACGTTCCCGGCAAAGCACTCTTCTTTGCAACTGCTGCGCCACTGTTTGGAGCAGCGACGCCGGTGCTCGTGCGGAGCAACGAGGGACGGCCCACGAAGATCGAGGGCAATCCGGACCATCCAAACAACCGGCCCACTGATTTTCCGCCTGAAGATCCGATTCGTGATCCACGTGGATCGAGTGCGACAGACATTTTTACGCAGGCATCGATCTTGAGTCTTTATGATCCGGATCGTTCACCAACGCTTACTTATCGTGAGGATATTCGCACGTGGACGGCGTTTGTCGGTGAAATGCGTTCGATACTCGACGTGCAAAGGCCAAATCAGGGCAAGGGCATTCGTTTTCTTACCGAATCGATCATTTCGCCGACGTTTGGCGCACTGATGCAGGAGTTGAAGACGGCCCTGCCGCAGGCGACGTGGCACCAGTATGAGCCGGCCAATCGCGACAACGCACGAGAAGGCGCAATGATGGCCTTCGGACAGCCGGTAAACACGAC
>DASTVU010000084.1:0-3042 GCA_035758935.1 Pyrinomonadaceae bacterium
CGGGCCACACCAACTGCAACGGTTCGCTGTAGCTGCTGAGATCGAACGTCGTGCGAAGAATCGGATGGCGCGCGATTATTTGACTGATGGCGCGCTCCATCGCTTTCACATCGAACGGCAACTCGAGGTGGAGAGTGGAGACGTCGATATAGAGATCTGAGTTTTCGTGGTAGAGATTGTGAAAGACCATTCCGGCCTGGAGTCGTGCGAGCGGAAACGCGTCTTCCACGCCCTCGGGAAGCTTTTCGCGATCCTCGTCCGTCAGCAGACTAAACGGCGCGGTCTCGGGAACTGCGATGGCTTCCGGGTCGCGAAGCTGGCAGACTTTTGCGAGAGCCTGGATCGTCTGCTGCTGGAATAGATCCTGAATTGTGAATTCAATACCGAGACGTTGGGCTTTGGCGCGAATCTGAATACTGCGAATCGAGTCGCCGCCAAGCTCGAAATAGTTGTCGTGAATGCCAACGCGATCCAGTCCGAGCACTGACGCCCAGATCTCTCCGAGGTCGCGCTCGATACGGGTTAGCGGTCCGGCGTAAATGTTGTCGTCTGAACGGGTGGGCGCCGGCAAAGCCGCGAGGTCGATTTTTCCATTCGGAGTTAGTGGCAATGCATCGAGCGTCATGAAGACCGCGGGCAGCATATAATCCGGCAGATCCTGCGCGAGAAACTCGCGCAGATCACTACTCGGCGTCGCGGGTTGCTGGCGCGGCACGACGTAAGCAATGAGCTGCTTGCGACCGGGTGTGTCTTCACGAAGAACGACGGCGCAATCGCGCGTGTTGGGATGTTGCCGCAGGGCCCCGGCTATTTCCTCGAGCTCGATTCTGTAGCCGCGGATCTTCACCTGGCGATCGCGGCGGCCAATAAACTCGAGCGTTTCTTTCGTTGGGAACTTGGCGAGGTCGCCGGTTCGATAAAGTCTCGCGCCCGGCTGACTGCTGAAAGGGTTCGGAACGAAACGTTCGGCGGTGACGTCGGGCCGTCGATAGTAGCCGCGGGCCAGAAGGTTTCCACCAATCTGCAATTCGCCCGGCATGTTCACCGGTACGGGCTCAAAGTTTTTATCAAGGACGTAGAGTTGTGTGTTGCTAATCGGCGGACCGATCGGGACTTCACCTCCGTCGAAGGGCAAATGCGACAACTCGATCGCCGTGGAAACGATCGTCGATTCAGTTAGTCCGTAGGTGTTAATCAATAACGGCCGGTTCGCAATACGCTGCCACGCGCTCAGTCGCTCGGGTAGCACTCTTTCCCCTGCGATGACTACCATTCGCAACACGGGCGGAAGCGAAAGTTCGGATGAGGTGACCACTTCCGTCATCTCGTGCCAGTAAGCTGTTGGCAGACTGATGAACGTGATGGCCCACTCCTCACACAACTCGAGGAACGTCGGCACTGACGACAACATCTCTTCCGATCGCAACACGAGGGTCGCGCCGTTGCTGAGACATGGGAAGATCTCCTCGATACTCGTGTCGAAGCTCAACGAACAGAATTGCAACACGCGATCGTCCGCGGTGATTGAGTATTCACGCGTGGCGGTTTGTGTGTAGTCGAACAGCGATCCGTGCTGGATCATCGTTCCTTTTGGCTTGCCGGTGGAACCGGAGGTGTAGATGACGTACGCGAGGTTGTCGACGGTTGGACCATCACCGGGCTTCTCAGTGCTCTCAGTAGCAATCTCCGACCAGTCGGAATCCAGACAGATGGTGTTTATCTCGTGCTGCGGCAGGCCCGGCAACAGGTGTTGTTGCGTGAGCAACACTTCGCAGCGACTGTCGTCCAGCATGAAGGCCAGGCGATCCTTCGGATAAGTCGGATCCAACGGCACAAACGCGGCGCCCGCTTTAAGCACGCCGAGCAGTCCGATAATCAGTTCAAGCGAACGTTCCGTGCATACGCCAACCACCGACTCCTGCGAGACACCACGTCTACGCAGTGCGTGCGCGAGTTGATTTGCGCGCGCATCGAGCTCGCTATACGTCAGCGTTTTTCCATCGACTTCGACAGCGATCTTTTCGGGAGTCTGTTCGGCCTGCGACTCAATCTGGCCATCGATAGTCTGGTCGTGCTCATACTCTCGTCGCGTCTGATTGAACCTGACGACTAACTGTTCCCTTTCCTTCTCCGTCAACAGAGTCGCAAAAGCAACTCGCTGCGAACTGTCTGCGAGGAAGGAATCGAAGATCTGCAGGAAGTGCCTGATTGCATCGCGTCGCCGCTGTTCGCCGAACACGTCGCGATGGAACCGGAAGCCCACCTCAAAACTACCTGCTTGTTTGTAGTCGAGCAGTTCGAGCGTCAGGCTTTCCCCACCATGCCCGCCGAATAACCATTCATAGTTGACATTGGTGCCGTTAATGGCGAGCGGGGCCGACTGGTTTACATAGTTGACCAGCACATCGTACGCGGGCTTGCGGGCCGGATTTGCGACCGGATAGTTGCGGTACTTTGAGACTCGCCGATATTCAGACTGCGTTCGTTTGATCAGCGACTTGAAGGTATCACCGTCTTCAACCGGGATTCGCAGCGGATGGACGCTCATGAACAATCCGATGGTGTCTCTAAATCCGTTGCGATTGTGATAGTAAACGCCGAGTGGAATGCGCGGGGTTCCGGTTATGCGATTGAGAAATGCAGACGAGATTGACACGAAGACACTGAACAGTGTCAGTTCCTGCGACAACTGGAAGATCCCCTCGCTTGCGGCAATCTCCTTGAGCCGTCGAGTGCGCTCTGGGCCAAGATCGACGACGATTCTCTCGACGTCGGCGCTGTGCTTCACCGGTTGCTTGCCATAGAAAGCCAGCGGCTCAACATCTTCGGCCAACTCACGTCGCCAGAACTCCTGTGCCTCCTGATACTGCGGCGTGCTGCGCAGCTTTCGTTCGTGATTGACATAGTCCGTGAATTGGCCCAGCTCCTGCTTCTCACTGAGCTCGCCCGTCAAAGAGCGTTCGTAGAATGTGAGCATTTGCCGGGCGATCATGGCGCCAGACCACGCGTCGGAGATCAGTTGGTGAGTGTTGTAGTAAGCGG
>DASTVU010000085.1:0-5050 GCA_035758935.1 Pyrinomonadaceae bacterium
GCGAACACGATTCAAGCCACGGGCGGCCACGGAGGGCCGCCCCTACAGTTGAACCGATAGGTGTTTAATACCCAATCCTCGTTGCAGAAAGAATACTGTGAAAACAATTCCGGCTGCTTCCAACACAAACGCGATCACGCCCGCGTATTCGTGACTCCATGCTGGAAAATCCAAAACACCGGCTTCGATATAGAACAGAGCCACTGCGCGAAACACGTTCGCGGTCATTATCACGATTCCCACGAGTGGCATCAGCAAAAGAATCTTGCGAAGCGGCAGTTCATACAAACACAAAACAACAAACGTTAAGAACAAACCGACCCAAAGCATCTTGATTCCACTGCACGGCGCGTCAATCCAGATCAGGTGACCAGCCCAGTTCAGGCACGTTCCTTCAGCAACAACAGCAAAGCCCGCGATCCGCAGGATCGGAGCGGTTAGTTCAGCCACGACAATGCGTAATGGATAGCCGCCAAAGAATTGCAGCGTCGGGATTGTCGGTAATGAAAGGTAGAACAGGCCAAACAATCCGGCGTGAAAAGCTTTTCCAAAACGCAACAAACTTGCGGTCACCGCAACCGCTGTGAACGCAATCAACGCGCGCGCAAGTGGCGGCAACACAAAATAGGTTGCTGCGTAGACGAGAATCAGCACCGCAGGCAGCCAGAGTGATCGCTCGTTCTGCGGCAAAGGTTTTCGAGAGAAGATCAGGAAGAGAATTGCAGCGACAAATGCGAGTACGCCCCACGGCTGATCCCATGAATAGACCGCGCGTGTGACGTACCAGTGCCACACTTCCCAGAAGGCAAGCAACTGAAGACCGAGAATTAAAACTAATCGCTTCATACCGAACATCGGCCCGGACCAGATTTGCGATACTTCATGTATGCAAGCCACAGCATAAACGCACCCGCAACAATGAACAGCAGGACCATCTCTGGTTCCGGAATCGTCGGCACGGTTCCAGCGTCAACCGGTTTCAAATCGTTGGCTTTATACTGTTGCTCTGTTTCTAAAACGACCGCTCCGGTCACGGGAGTTACGAGTTGATACCGTGCGGCTAGTGTTATCGCTTCGTCCTCCAACTCAGCGTCTCGAGGAGCAAGAATTCGCGCGACCTCGTCATTGGCCCATAGTCGCGCGAGGTGATCAGATGTTTCGTGTGCTTCAGAAATCTGCTTTTCGTCCAGCTTCTTGCTTGAGCGCACAAATGTATAGGTCTTCATGCGACCCGTTAGGCGTGCAAACAGGTATTTCAAATCCTCGTCCAGTTCCCCAGTACGCGCGACTGACTTAACTTCGTCGATACCGTCGAGTGTCTTCTCGATTACGTCTGAACCGCGTGTGGCTTGAACAGAGTAAAGTGTTGGTCCATAAGGACGGTTGTTCCAGCGTTGCCGGAGTTCTTCGGGAGAACGGATCAGCAGTCGTTGTGGATCATGAATCCAGACGATCGCGTTGTTGCCGGGTTTTGCGGCGGCAAGGTCCCATGCTTTCAGTAGCGCAGGCATGTTATCGGCGCCACCGGCATAGTTCGCATGCCTCAACGCCGATTGGATTTCATGAGGACCATTGGCGAGATTCTTGAAGTCATCGATCATGTCCGCATCAGCCAGAACCAACTTCACGTCAAACTCCGGCGGGAGCAACGAGACCGCAGTTTCCAGGTTCGATTTCCATTCCTGCATCGTCTCCGATGTGTCCACCACCAACACGATCCGTTGCAAGTGAGCGGGTGTCTGCTCTTCAATCTTTTGCTGGATCATGAATCCTTTTTCAAAAGGATCCTTGCTCCACATCGCCTTGACGTCTGCCCTCTCGACCAGAATCGCTGAGCGTGCCTCAGAAAGCTCTGCATCACTGATTGAGCGAGTCAGAATGGATTCACCACCGTCGTGGCTATTTCTGGACTCATAGCTTAAGGGCCATAGTCGTGTTTTTGAGTTGATCGTTACAGCATGACGGACGTCGTCGGCAATTCGAAAATTTCGATTTGCGAAGTACGGCAATAGGAGTTGCGCGCGGTTCAGCTCCTCCAGAGGGAGAGGCAACGTGATGCCGAATCGGATCTTCATTTCACCACCCTTAGGTGGAACCGGAAAGCATTGGACCAGTATCCGATCGCGGCCGGCAGTCGTCACGAGAACTGGATCGCGTCGTTCTCGAATCGCGACTTGCTGGTATGCTTGCGTGACCTTGCCACGACCGGCAAATGCGGCCTCACGCGGCTCACCGTTTACCCACAGTGTAAGGCGCGAGACAACGCTTCCGGGTGGCAGTTGCACTTCAGCACGCGCTTCTCGTTGATCGGTGGATTCGTTTCGAAAGACGAGGGTCCATTCCATGTAACCCACGCCACCGTTGGCATCGACTGAAGCTTCGAGTTTGGAATTTGCCAGCGAGAGGCCTTTCAGTTTGCCGCTGATTCGTGAGCCGCCTTGATCATTATCGAAGTCAACAGTCTCTTGTGGAATAATCCGGCCACCTACTCGTTCAGGCGGCAGAGAAGCGTCGAAAGTTTCTCCGGTCACGCGATAATAAATCTTCTGCGCTTCGATCGGATTTACCGTGTTGCCCATTAACAAGGCAAAGCCGAAGAGATCCGTAGCCATGCCGCTTTGGTTGTAGCAACTTCGCAGCAGTGCATCTTTGCTCCCATAAGTACGCAGAAATCGTATGCCTTCAGCTCTGGTTTGGGGTGAGTCGGAGATTGCCTTTTGCAGTCCGATTCTTGTGAGCGTGGCCGGGAGTTCAATTACTCCGAGCACCGCGAGGGTCACACCGAGACCTACAAGAAGACCGCGTTTTTTGACTGTAAAGGTCTTGGATGGCGAAGTGGCTGCGATCTGATTCAACTTATCTCGCATCAGCAGAGCGCCGATAAGTGAGAAGTAAGGCGCGAGGGGCAGGAATCCAAGTCCGATGATCAGCGTCAGTAGTCCAAGTGGCAGAATCGGCAGGTAGACAATCGAGTAAAAGATTGAGATACCGATGACGACGGCATTTATAAAGCCCGCCAGCCGGAGCCGGTCTGGTGTACCTCGACGAATCGCAAACCAGACTTGAAGTTGGGCCAGGGGCACAAATATCACCAGCAGCAGGTGCCAGGTGGTGGGAAGCGGGTCGAAGAATACGTCGGCGCAGATGTGTGTGGATGCCTCGACCGTGATTGAAATCGCCGGCATGATCACGCCCATGACAAACAGAAACCAATGGGATTTAGGTTGGTAAGCCTGTTCCTCCATCGCCCCCTCCTGAGTTTTCAATTGGCCGAAGACTTTACATTACAAAGTAGTTTATGGCAAGAGAAAAAGTTGTGCACTACTCAGTCCTTGGAACTTTGTGCTTTGATCCTGGTGGCGTAGACTTAGCACAGTTTGGACAAAATCAACACGTAATACAAAGCACAAAGTTCCAAACACAAAGCTCAACCACGATGTCGACCATTCCACAGCGCGACCTCTATCGCATGATCAATGAAGCTGCAGAGCGTGGCGAGCGTGTCGTTGTTGCGACTGTCGCGCACACACGTGGCTCGACGCCGCAGCAACGTGGTGCGAAAATGCTTTTCTTCCAAAACGGCGAGGTTGCCGGAACAGTCGGTGGCGGTTGCATCGAGGCTGAGGTCTGGGCCGAGGCCAAAGAAGCTATGCGCTCAGGTAAATCCGAGTTGCACCACTTCTCGCTCACGGCTGATGAAGCGAGTGAAGAGGGAATGGTTTGCGGCGGGACGATGGACATCTTTGTCGAGGTCATGAACTCGCAGTAATTCGATGGCTCAAGATTTTTTAGCTAACTACAAAGCCAAGCACCAGCATCCGTTGAACCGGCTGACGCACAGCATCGGTATACCGATGATTGTCGTTTCACTCCCGTTGTTCTTTTTCAACTGGCGGTGGGCGCTGGTGTTATTCATCGTCGGCTGGATCTTGCAATTTGTGGGACATGCGATCGAGGGAAATCAACCTGCCTTTTTCAAGAACCCTGTTTACCTTCTGGTTGGACCACTTTGGGTCCTGCGTCGCGCCGCATCTGTGTTTGGGTTCGACAAACAAAGAGTGTCGAAGTAATTATCCTTCCGGGTTTAAAGCAACACGAATGACTGAAGCAGGTGACCAAACAACTTCGATCGTGAAGACGATCGAGCAGCTACTCGAACGCGGTGAAGTTGCGGTCGTCGTTACGAAAGTTAGCGGCCGTGGAGCGATTGGCGCGAAGCTGCTTGTGCGCGAGGGTGGTGTCGTGCTCGGAAGTCTCGGCGATCCGGCGTTAGACTCGCTCGTCACAAATCACGCGTCACGCTTTCTCGCTTCCCGTGATGAAACTCGAATGATCAGCGCAGGTGAGTTCAATCCAGACTTTCCCGCCGCCCGCGAAACGAATCTGTTGTTTGAAAGACTTCAGCCGGCGCCGCGGCTCGTAATTTGTGGAGCCGGGCACGTCGGAGCATCGCTGGCGCGACTCGCCGCATTTGCCGGTTATCACACAACGTTAGTTGATGATCGTGCTGACTTTCTCAAGCGCGAACGCTTTCCTGAAGCGCAGATCGATCTGATGGTGGCTAGCGACTGGAGCGCGGCGTTGCTGAAAGCCATCGGCAATGGTCGTGGTGTGTCGGTAGCAGTTGTGACAAGAGGTCACAACGAAGACGAGCAGTGCTTGCAAGTGGTAGTGCGCGCTAATCCTGATTATGTAGGATTGATCGGAAGTAAACGACGCACGTCAATCGTGATCGATCGACTCCGTGAGTCTGGAGTTCCCGAAGAGCAACTCAAAAACATCCATGCGCCGATTGGTCTCGATATCGGCGCGGTAACTCCGGAAGAAGTGGCGCTCGCCATCATGGCCGAAATCGTAGCGGAACGACGCGGCGGCACAGGCACTCCGTTAAGCCACAAAAGGCAAAAAGCACAAAAAGTGAATTAATGCCTACTGAGATCGTCTTTAGTTCCAGACAGCCTACCAGCCGTCGCAGCGGAATGTTCCGCGCGCTTTCCCATCGCAATTATCGTCTCTTCTGGACTGGAGCTTTTCTCTCGAATGTCGGCAC
>DASTVU010000086.1:0-3878 GCA_035758935.1 Pyrinomonadaceae bacterium
TACAACGCCAACGTTGCTGTTGAAGGAAAGACATATCCGCCAAACGAATCTCCACTGGTCGAATTTCGCGTTGTCAGTGACGACTATTTTCAAACCGCTGACATTCCTTTGTTGCGTGGGCGCCTCTTCAACAAACAGGAAGGCGACGACAAGCAGCCCGTCGTCGTGATCAATGAAACGATGGCGAAGCAGATCTGGCCCGGCGAGGATCCGATCGGAAAGCGAGTCAGGGATGAAGATAAGGTGACTGTCATCGGAGTTGTAGGCGACGTGAAGAACTACGGTCTGCTGCGTCAGCCCGCACCCGAAATGTACGCGCCGTACACGTTGAAGAATTTCTGGCCTGACATGCGTTGGAACATGCGACTAATGGTGCGTTCGACTCTTGATAACAACGAGATCGCAGCCGCGGTGCGCCGAGAGGTTCAGGCAGTTGATCCGGCGCAGCCGATTTATGCAGTGCAAACGATGAATCTGGTGATCGAGAACACTGTCCGCGATAAGAGTCTGAACACGACGCTGTTGAGTGTTTTTGCAGGAGTGTCGTTGTTGCTGGCTGTCATTGGTGTTTATGGTGTGATGAGTTACACAGTCGCGCAACACACACGCGAGATCGGAATCCGAATGGCGCTCGGCGCCCGTCCGCGATCGATTCTGAAACTCATCATGGGCCGTGGTGTTGTGCTTGTGAGCGTTGGTGTACTCGTTGGAGTGCTTGCGTCGTTTGTTTTGACTCGTTTCATCGAGAACATGCTCTTCGGTGTCACACCCACCGATCCACTCACGTTTGTAGTGATCGTTACGATCCTGGGTGTGGTAGCACTCCTCGCCTGCCTGATTCCCGCACGGCGTGCTATGCGCGTCGATCCTATCGTCGTCCTGCGCCACCAGTAAAAAAACAGCCACAAAAAAGCACAAGAAGCACAAAAACGATTCTTCATCTTTTGTGCTTTTTGTGCCTTTTTGTGGCTCACTTCTTTTTGTGCGTCTTTGTGGCTTAGTTTAAGCTCAACGCGTTATGGCGTTCATGAGGAAGACATCGGCATTCCTGGGAATGCGCGCTTTGCAGGATCTCGTCTCCGATTCGATGGCGATAGACATGGGATCGGCCTCGACGATCATCTCTGTCCGCGGTCGTGGCGTTGTTGTCGATGAGCCATCGCTGGTTGCGATCGACAGTGTAACCGGTGAGATGATCGACATCGGTCACGAAGCGAAGCAGAAGTACGGGCGCGAAGCGCGTGGTGTGACCGTGATCTCTCCGATGCTCAACGGCGTCGTTGCCGACTTCGAAAGAACGAGGGAGATGCTCGCGCACTTTGTCCGCAAAGCACGCGGTGGTCTTTCGCATTTCAGTCGCCGCGCGCTGATGAGTGTTTTTTCGGATGTAACCCCCGTGGAACGACGTGCGTTGCTCAGTGCTGCGCAACACGCACACGTTGGTCGTGTGGGCATGATTGAAGAAGGTCTCGCGGCGGCTTTCGGATCCGGCATTAGTGCGGACGAGCCACGCGCTTCTGCTGTTGTCGATATCGGCGGCGGTACGACCAACGTTGCTATCGTCGCGAGCGGCAAGATCGTTCGCGCTCGCGCGGATCGAATTGGCAGCTCGAATATTGACGCTGCGATCATCAATCACGTTCGCCGTCACCGTGGGTTGTTGATTGGCGCCAGAACCGGCGAACGTTTGAAACTCGAACTGGCTTCCGCAACTGTGCCTGCAAACCTCGGCCAGGAGATCCCGGTCAGCGGCAGCGACGTGCTGACACGAATGCCTCGCTCAATCGAGGTCACTGCGGGAGAGATCTACCCGGTGGCTCAGGAAGTAGTTCGTCGAATCGTGGAGGGCATTAGTACAACTCTGGGTGAGCTTGCGCCGGAAGTCGCGGGTGACATCTACGATCGTGGAATCATCCTCACCGGCGGCGGCGCAATGTTTGGTGGTTTGGACGACTATCTTCGTGAAGAAACAAAACTTCCAGTTCGGATTGCCGACGAACCGAGATACGCCATCGTCCGCGGGCTCGAACAAATGTTCGACGAGCCACTTTTGGTGCGTCGCCTTATGCGACAGGATACTCAGATTTCTCTCGACCTTGAAACCGAGACACTTTAGGCAGTCTGTATTACTCGCTGAACTTCCGGTGGTTCTTCACCTAGCCATTCCGGATGCGATGCTGTCCCGTCGTAGATCGAAGTAGTCTTAAACAACTCAAACTCTCCACGCGATGCGGCTTTTGCTGTCTTGTTAAGCAGAGTCTTTACCTGCTCGTCGGTCATTGGTTTGAACGTGCGCGCGGCCGTTAATGCCTGCTCGAGGTTTTCCATGCTTTCGCAGCCCGTGATTACGACAGAGGTCGGCAGGTTCATCGCGTACTGAAGACACTCGATCGCAGTTACAGTCTTCGACTCCAAAATCGTTCCATTAGCCAACGCCTTCATCCCCAGCACACCGATGTTCTGTTTGACCAGCTCCGGGAGGACCATCTTTTCGAAGCTCCGGTAATGTGCGTCCATGACGTTGAGCGGCATCTGCACGGTGTCAAACTCAAATCCGTTTTCTTTCGCAACTTCGAGCATGTGAAGATGAATGTGCGGATCTTTGTGACCTGTGAAACCGATAAAGCTGATCTTGCCGGCGTCACGCGCTTCAATCAACGCAGCATTCGCGCCCTGCTCGTCGAAAATGCGATGCGGATCTTCAAAGCGAAGAATCTCATGGTGTTGGACCAGATCGATGTGATCGGTTTGCAGGCGTTCGAGTGACTCGTCTAACTGTTTTGCCGCGTCCTTTTTTGTGCGACCGTCGATCTTGGTCATCAGGAAGACTCGATCACGATATCCGTCGTCTAGTGCCTTTCCCATGCGCTTCTCACTGGCGCCGTCGTTATAGTCCCAGCAGTTGTCCATGAAGTTGATGCCATTATCGATAGCATGACGAATCATGCGAATACTCAATTCCTCATCGATATACTTGAACCCCAGGTGCCAACCGCCAAGGCCAATGATCGAAACCTTAACTCCCGTCCGGCCCAGCGTGCGCATGGGCATTTCCATTTGCTGCGACATTTGTTCCTCCCGTGTTCGGCGATTTTAATCCCTCTTGTTAAAAATCCGTACCCAATCCGCGTTCATCCGCGTCCTAACACTATCGTGGTAGATAAAAACTCTCCGATTGCGTGATGCGCTTATTGTTCAGATTTTGAACAATAGATTCACTAAAGAAAACAACCCGGTGGTGATGTATGACGACTAGACCAGCGATGACTTTGCATCTTTGCTTCTTTGCGTGAAACTAACGAGAGGATTTTGAAATGAATGAGGCACAGATGATCGTTGAGGCTTATCGGCGACTGGAACCGGGACAGCGTGCAGCACTCGCGACTGTGGTTTCGGTTCAGGGTTCGTCATACCGGCGGCCAGGCGCGCGGATGTTGATTACCGAGAGCGGCGAGACCACAGGGGTGCTTAGCGCCGGTTGTGTTGAGCTAGATGTCTGCGAGCGTGCCGCGAAGGTGATGTCAAACGGTGAGCCAGTTCTCGTCAAGTACGACACGACGAGCGACGACGATATTGTTTGGGGGCTTGGACTTGGTTGCAGCGGCGTAATCCACGTGCTGATCGAACCTGCCACAAACGAGCGTGTTGCGAGCCTCATGCAATTACTTGCAGAGTGTTCGGAAAGTTCTACGGGCGGAGCGGTCGCAACCGTGTTCCAGGTTGAAGGTGACGTCGATGCGACGATCGGAACCAGCTCGCTGCTGTTTCCGGACGGCACCGTCGATGGACAGTTTGTTTCTGCTTCGATCTTCGAAGACTTGAGTGAGGCGGTCGAACTCTCCACTGGCACTATCAAACGCTATGAAATGGCAGATGGT
>DASTVU010000087.1:0-6328 GCA_035758935.1 Pyrinomonadaceae bacterium
CGCATTCGAAGCGGTGACCGCGCGACTTCCGCTGCGCCGAATGCTTCTGAAACAACTGAACGCGACTATCGCGGCTTTCTCTCGCTCGTGTCTCACGAGTTCTTCCATCTCTGGAATGTGAAGCGAATTCGTCCCGACGCGCTCGGGCCGTTTGATTACACACAGGAGAACTACACGAAAGTCCTGTGGGTCGCGGAAGGAATCACCGATTACTACGCTGATCTCACATTGCGTCGTGCAGGGCTGATCACGGAGAGTGAGTTTCTAAACGCAACTGCTCGATCGATGCAGCAGTTGCAGAACACGCCCGGCCGCAAGGAGCAGAGCGTTGAAGAGTCGAGCTTTGACTCGTGGATCAAGTATTACCGCCAGGATGAAAACTCGATAAACTCGCAGGTTTCGTACTACGACAAAGGCGCATTGCTGGGACTCCTGCTCGACCTGGAAATTCGCAAACGAAGCAATGGAGCGAAGTCGTTGGACGACGTGATGCGTTATCTTTACGCGGAGTTCTTCAAGAAGAACCGGAACTATGGGCCGTTGGATTTTCAAAAGGCGTGCGAGCTGATGGCGGGGTCGAGTCTTGAAGAATTCTTCAACAAGTACGTGCGCGGGACGGAAGAGCTTGATTACAACGCCGCACTCGAAGCTGCCGGGTTGCGTCTCGACACGGCTGCCGGTACGGGTGGTGTTTACTTCGGTGCTGATGTTACGCAGGATGAAGATCGACTGATCGTGAGGCGTGTCTACGCTGGATCGCCTGCGTACGAACAGGGACTCAATGCCGGTGATCAGATCGTTGCGATGGACAATATGCGAGTTACGAGAGACTTCTTCAACGCGCGAATGGCGGAGAAGAAGCCCGGCGATCTCGTTAACCTGACGATCTTTCGCGCCGACGATCTGAGTACGTTATTGATAAAGCTCGGCGAACGCCGCGAGGGAACATATCGCATCGTGCCACTTCCAAACGCCACGGAAGCGCAGAAGCGAATTTATCGAAGCTGGTTATCCGTGTAATCTGTGGCTAAAACCGACATGGCATCCACGTACCAAAACATCCGTCTCCGCATTGACGATCGCGTCGCGCGAATCACTTTCGCGCGTCCGCCGCTAAACGTCTTCAACATCGAAATGATGCGCGAGATCGCGAAGGCGCTCGGTGAGTGCAATCAACGCGAGATCGTCGCGATCGTTTTTGACGCTGACAAGAATTGTCGCGCATTCAGCGCCGGTGTCGCCGTTGAGGATCACGTTCAGGAAACGATCTTTCAAATGCTCGACGCGTTCCACGCCATCTTCCGTGTCCTCGAACAGGTGGCTAAACCAACGATCGCGTTGGTTGATGGCGCCGCTCTTGGTGGCGGCTGTGAACTCGTAGCGGCGTGCGATATTGTCATCGCGTCAGACCGCTCGCGATTCGGACAGCCCGAGATCAAGCTGGGCGTGTTTCCCCCGGTGGCGGCAGTGCTGCTACCACGGGTGATTGGCGAAAAGCGCGCTCGAGAATTGATTCTCACGGGCGAGATAATCGATGCAGTCGAAGCCGGCAGACTGGGTTTGTGCAACCATGTGGTGCCGGGAGCACATCTCGAACCAAAACTGCTCGAGGTGCTGGCAAAGTTGAGAGAACTGTCCGGCACTTCGCTGACCTTCGCGCGACAGTCGCTCGACCTCGGACGTGGCAGATCCATCGACGACGCGCTAAGCGAACAGGAAAACATCTATCTGCACGAGTTGATGAAAACTCAGGACGCAAACGAGGGTGTGAAAGCATTCATCGAGAAGCGGAAAGCGATTTGGCGGCACCGGTAAATATGAATATTTCACGCAAAGACGCAAAGGAGCAAAGTTTATTTCAGGAGTCTTTCTTTGCTCCTTTGCATCTTTGCGTGAAACTTCTTCTTCTGGTGTTGGTTTGTCTTTCCACCGCGCTTGCCCAAAACCCCACCAAGCCCGGCTCGCATTCAACGCGCGTTCGCCCTTCAATGTCTGCGGAAGCCAAGGCCCTGCTCGAAGACGCCATCGGCGTTGTCTGCACGCAGGCGAAGCTCGATCCAAAGAGCAGCGTCGCTATCGACGAGATGCAGGCGCGTCCTTCGTTACCGGTTCAGAGTCCGGATGCGCGTACTGGTGCTGAGCGTGCACAAAAGCTTCTGCCGGTCGCGAAGAATCTAGTTATCAGTTCACTGCGCCAGCTCGCCACCGAGTATGGTTTCCAAAAATCTCCGAAGTTCAAATTGAAACTGAACCTTGCAATCGCAAGAGTCAATGAAGTAAGGCGAGTCAGGCCCGACATGGACGCGCGCGACAATGCCTCGGTGTATTTGAGCCGGCCCCACGTGATAACGTTCGGCACGCTTTTCCTCGCAGGCTTACGTTCTGACGAAGGAATGATTAGCGTGCTGGCCCATGAGCTGATGCACGTTGCTGACGGTGATAACGATAGTCTGCGAACCCTCGTGGCCGCAGTTGGAAACAGGGCTTCGGATCTCACCGGGTTGGATATTCACGGACAGCGCAGCGAGGAGATAACTTGCGATCTGATTGGCGCGATGGCAGTTCGTTCATACATTGTGAGCTCACCTGATTACGAATCCGTCTCCAGACGATTAGCGCGGTCAATTCAGCATAACTGCGTCGAGCTCGACGAAGGCGACGAGGACCATCTCTCGCCACGCAATACGATCCGTGCGATTCTTGCATTGAACCCTGGCTTAGTTCGCGAGCTGATAAACGATCGATTTTAAGAATGTCCCCACGACGCCCAGAAACCATTGTGTGTTTTTTGTGCCTTTTGTGCTTTTTTGTGACTTCTGGTTGTCGCTCAGTCATAGATCGCCAGGATGTGAGACCGCGTGTCTTACGCGACGTGCCCGCACGAAATCTCGCGTATCGGCTCACTCCGGACGTTTCGCCGCCATCAAGCGAAATCGAGGACTTCGACAAGTTTCCCGCGGTCGCGAACGACTTCGCCGGCAAACGCAAGGATGAAGCACTTATTCGAACCGTCGTCTCTCCGGATGGCCGGCGCGTGCTTGCTCTTTACGGTGCCGCGGACGAGCCCGGCTCGACGTTTCGTATCGATCTCTACAACTCCGACGGACTGTTTCTTCGCAACCTGATTCCGCCCGATCTTGCGTGCGTTTTTCCGGAAACTGTTACGTGGTCTCCCGATGGAAACTTCATCAACTTCATCGCGCGGAAGCGCGTCATGCCGAGTCCGAGCCCGACGCCTTTTGATGAGCCCACGCCTGACGTTGGGGCTTCACCGTTGCCATCGCCGTCCACATCGGTAGCTCCGATATTTGCTCCAGTCGCAAGTTTCTACACGGAGCAGATCTACATCTGCAATCGTGATGGCTACGACTTGAAGCCACTCACTTCGCGTGATGGACTCATTTATTTTTACTTTGTTTGGGCTCCTGATGGTCACGCTATGGCAGCGCTCGCCTGTAAAGAGGAAGAATGGAATGAGCGTGAGCGCCAGGGCAAACTGCCGGCCGGTCGTCCACGTTTGGTTGCGCTAGATGGTACAGAGCGTTTGCTTGACGACGGATTGACGGATGCGTTGCCCGTGTGGTGCCCGGACGCTTCGAAGGTTGCAACTGCGTTTGATACAGATGTGGCGATTTATGATGCGGGAGGGAAAACTCCAACGCAGGGACGTTTGCCGCTCGGGGATCAGTTGATTGCAGCGTCAGTGGCTTACGATCAAAAGACAACGACCAGAAAAGCGAACGCTAATACGAACGCAAATCAGAATGTGAGTTCAGTGCCAACGACACCTGCGTCATTCAATCCGATCGTGCGACTCGATTGGCGTCGACCCGAAGCACTCTTCTTTCAAACGGCATACGTTCGCGTGCGGCCTGAGACTATCAACACGTTTCAGCGTTGGCACCAACTAAACCTCAGCGCCCAGGCCGCCATCCTCAAGTAAAACTATCCACAGATTACGCAGATTCTTAGGGGCATAGTGTTTGAGTGTCTCTTTCGGAATCAATCCATTTACAAGGGGGACTTTCATGCCTACAAATCAACAAACAGACTACCTGACTGAGCAACCGAGAAACGGCTTACAATCAGCGAGTGCCAAGCGATTAGCGAAGGGCCTGGGCTGGTTTAGCGTCGGTCTCGGACTCGCAGAACTGCTTGCGCCGCGCGCCATTGCCAACATTTCAGGTGTTTCAAACAAACACACCGGTTTAATACGACTGTACGGTCTCCGCGAACTCGCTTCGGGGATCGGAATTTTTGCTCAAAAGAAACCAACGGAGGCGATATGGTCTCGCGTCGCGGGCGATGCGATTGATCTCGCCAGTCTCGGCGTCGCCTGTTCCGCGCCCGACGCAAAGCGCGGAAGAGTCACTTTTGCGACAGTGAATGTACTCGCAGTCACTGCGCTGGATGTGATCTGCGCCATGCAACTAAGCAATGGTAATCACGGCATTCATGCGAGTGGTTCGTGTGTTGTAAATCGTCCGCTTGAAGAGGTCTATCATTTCTGGCGCGACTTCCAGAATCTGCCGCGTTTTATGCGCCATCTGGAGTCGGTCACAGATATCGGGGAAGGCCGTTCACGTTGGAAAGCCAAAGGCCCGGCGGGAATGGACGTGGAATGGGAAGCGATGATCGTCGCTGATGTTCCCGGCGAAGTGATCACGTGGCGGTCGTTGGAAAACTCCGACGTCGATAATGCGGGAGCCGTTCGCTTCGAACAAGCCCCGGGCGGACGAGGCACGATCGTCAGAGTTAATTTCGAGTACAAACCTATCGCGGGCGTGATCGGCGCCGGCATCGCGAAACTTTTTGGTGAAGAACCGAATCAACAGTTGGACGACGACCTGCGACGTTTCAAACAGGTATTGGAAGTCGGCGAAGTAGTGGTTTCAGACGCGACGCTGCTGGGCACTGGTTATATGTCACAACGTCCCGCCAGACCCGCATCCGTGAGTGAACTTGAAGGCGTTGAGATGTTGCCGAGTGAAACAGCTACTAACTATCGATCAGACGACGAGCGCAGATCAGAAGGGAGGACGATGTAACTATGAAAGCCAACTGTTGGTATGGCAAAACGAATATGCGCGTCGAAGAGGTTCCGGATCCGCAGATCCTTAACCAGAGCGATGCTGTCGTGAAGATCACCTCCACTGCGATCTGCGGTTCTGACCTGCACCTCTACAACGGATTTATTCCGACGATGCAGCGCGGCGACATACTTGGCCACGAGTTCATGGGCGAAGTGGTTGAAACTGGTCGCGAAGTCCACAACCTGAAAGTCGGAGATCGGGTAGTTGTTCCTTTTCCGATCGCGTGTGGCAAGTGTTTCTTCTGCAAGGCGCAGATGTTTTCACTGTGCGAGAACTCGAATCCAAACGCGTGGATGGCCGAGAAGATGTTTGGCCATGCAACGTCAGGAATGTTTGGATATTCGCACCTGACCGGCGGTTTTGCAGGCGGCCAGGCTGAATACGCACGTGTTCCATTTGCTGACGTCGGCCCGATAAAAGTGCCGGATCACTTGAGCGACGAACAGGTGCTTTTCCTGTCAGACATTTTTCCGACTGGTTACATGGGCGCAGAGATGTGCGACATCAAACCCGGCGACACAATTGCGATTTGGGGATGCGGACCTGTTGGGCAGTTCTCGATTCGCAGTGCTTTCCTGCTTGGTGCGGAGCGTGTGATTGCGATCGATGAGGTACCTGAGCGTCTGAAGATGGCTCAAGATGGTGGCGCCGAAACTATTAACTTTCGAGAGCAGAACGTTTACGACGCGTTGATGGACATGACAGGCGGCCGCGGGCCTGACGCGTGTATCGACGACGTTGGCATGGAGGCACACGGGCCGGGAATGATCTTCGCCTACGATCGCATGAAGCAGGCGATGATGCTGGAAACCGATCGTCCACACGCATTGCGTGAAGCAATCATGTGTTGCCGAAATGGAGGCACAATTTCCATCATCGGTGTCTACGGCGGAGTCATCGACAAGTTTCCAATTGGATCGGTGATGCAGCGTTCACTCACGATCAAAACCGGACAGGCGCACGTGCAGAGATACATGCGTCCGTTGTTACAGATGATCGAGAACGGGGATATCGATCCGTCGTTTGTAATCACACACCGGATGAGTCTTGACGACGCGCCGCTCGGTTACGACATGTTCAAGAACAAGGACGACAACTGCATCAAAGTGGTGCTTAAACCCGATTGGAATGGAGCTGGTGCAGCGAAAGACGACAACTACACCGTCGTTCATTAGAAAGAAATAGCCACAGATAAACGCGATGAGTTCGAGTTTATCTGTGGCTTACTCTTTTAA
>DASTVU010000088.1:0-3956 GCA_035758935.1 Pyrinomonadaceae bacterium
GATACAACCGGACGCATTCTTAACTTTTCAGCTTTGACAAACTCCCAGGGCGCAATCGGATTCGTTTGCTGCCACAACCCACGCCGCTCAGCCCTCGCTGCCTGTTCAGACTGTTGATAGACATCGCGCTCCATCGCAGCCAGGCGATCGCCGTTATTTGAATCAAACCAGGCGGCGCCGTCCCGAATCATCTGAGCGCCGATGTCTGCGTCGTTAAGTAAAACTCTTCCCGTTAAACTCTGATCGGCACTGATGCCGGAATAATGGACCAGCACAGCCTTATCAAACACGAGGTCGGAAAGGTGTTTCTTGGCGACGTCGCCGAACGCCTGGTTCATCTCCGGAGCATCAACCCCAAGAAGCTTCACCCGAACCGGGCGATTCAAATTGAAGATCGTAATCACGTCGCCACTGTTGACCTCAATCACCTTTCCGTAAAGCGAAGCCGCCTTTACAGTCGCGCCGGTAACACTCACAAAAACACAAAAAAGCACGAGACACACTAAATGCGCCAGAAGTGCATTCGTGTCTCTTGTGCTTTTTTGTGGCATTAACCTTAGACTGCGAATTCTTTTGCCAGTTTCAACTCGGCTTTGCGCAACTCAAAACGTGCGCGACCCAGATTGCCTTGCGAGCCGAGGGCAAGCACGACGAAATAGTCGCGACTCAGCAGTCGCATCACCATAATCGCGCCCTCGAGTGAGACCACAAGTTCGCGCAGTCCGCCGAGACCAGTATCCAATCCCGCACGCTGGGCGCTGCGCACGAGAGAAGTAAACTCGGCCGCAGCAACATCGAGATTCGCATCCATGCCGGCTTCGCCGAGAACTTTTTCCACGGCGATGCCATCTGTTCCCATTATGAGCGCACCGAGGCTGCCCTCGGTGCGTCCAATAATGTCCTCAAGCATTTCCTTGAACATATGCCCTCCAATTAAGGACGTTGACCGCTAAGAGTTCCCGGTCGCGCAGTCGTCGTACCTGTCGGACTGTTCGGCAGCGGAGCACTCAACAACTGCGGCTGAGTTGAAGGTGTGGTGGTCGGTTGCTGCTGAGGCTGCTGCAACTGAGTTGGGGTCGGCGTGTTGCTCGGCGGATTCCCAAGTGGAACTGGTTGCGGAATCGTGATTGAACGCTGACCGTTTGAAACGGTTCCCGCAGTTGGACGGCCCTGATAATCGGGACGATAGATATGCGGTGTGATGAAGAACAGGATTTCCGTGTTCTGTCGTGTCGTCAGTTTTCTCTTGAAGAGATTGCCTACGATTGGAATCGAAGCGAGTCCAGGAGTGCGTTGCTGAGCTTCGCCTTCGGTATCCGCAAGAACGCCGCCCATGACGGTCGTGCCGCCATCTGGAACCAGCACTTCAGATTGCATGCGCTGTGTGTCGATACCAGGAACGCCGGCAACGGCGATACCGGTGTTGAGAGTGTTGTTTTCAATAGTGACGCGAAGAACGACAGTGCCGGCGTCCGTGATCTGCGGCGTGATTGAAAGACGCAGCGGAACGGAGACGAACGTTGTCGTTACTACCGCAGTACCGCTCGCTGCCTGCGTCGTTTGCACAGGGATCTGTGAACCACTTTCAATCTGTGCGGGACGATTGTTCAGAGCTGTAACGCGTGGAGTAGCGACTGTTTTCGCCTGTCCGCGCGATTCCGCAAGCGTTATCAAAGCGCTTATTTGCGCAGTGCCAAAGATTCCCGTTGTCAAACCAATCACTGTGCTCGCGGCCGCCGCAGCGAGGCTGTTAGCCGGTTGCGTCGTGCCGGTCAGTCCACCGAATACACTTAGCGGGTTTGGTCCTGAAGGAGTGCCCGAGGCTCCGGAACCACTACCACCCGAACCGCCGCCACTACCACCGCCACTACCGCCTCCTGCGGTGGACTGTGTCGGCAACGTGCTGATATTACCCAAACCACCGCGCGACGGATTGAAAACACCGAGCGAAAGCTGGGCGCCAAGATCGCGACTGAAGTTGCGCTGCGCGATCACGATGCGTGTTTCGATTTCAACCTGTGGTTCCGGCTGGTCCAGGATCGCAACCAACTGGCGGATCGCATCGATATTCTCTTTCACGTCGGTGATGATCAGCGTATTGCTGCGGCCATCAACCTCGATAGAACCACGTCGCGAAAGTCTGCGCGAGATGATCGGAAGCAGACCCTGATCGCCGCCGCCGCCAGTCGCATCGCCACCAGCACCCCCACTAAAACTGAGGTTCGTGGAACCGCCGGAGAACGCACCCGTTGAGCCGGCTGCCTGGGCGAGGGTGCCCGAAGCGCGGGCGTAATTAAGCCTGATAAATTCGGTAACGAGCGGTGAAGCATCCAGACGCGAGTCGTTAATTACCTTCTGAGTTTCCGCTTCTTTCGCCAGCACATCGGTCGTCGCGACGCGAAGAATGTTGCCACTCACTTCAATGCCCAGCCGGTTGGCTTTTAGCACTGCGTCGAGAGCAACGTTCCACGGAACATCCTGAACGTTAACAGTCACCGGAACAGGTCCGACTGAAGCGTCGATGACGAAGTTCACGCCATACTGTTCGGTGATGTAGTTGAGGATGTCGCGGATGTCGGCATTGACGACGTTCAGGTTGATCGGCTCGCCGACAAATCCTGGCTGTCCATACTGTCGACCCTGTTCCGATTGCTTGCCGGCAGATCCCGACATGCCCACTGGTGGAGTAGGCACTGGCGCTGCAGCCGCTGTCTGCTGGCCCTGGCTCGGATTGGCGTCAATAGCGACAATCTCTGAATTTCTTGTAGCAGCCAAAACGCCTGCTGCCGAAAGGCAGACAAGCGACAGGACGAGCGTGGTCCTTCTAATGGCTGAATTGACTCGAGACTGAGAAAACATCGTTCTCCCTCCTTAGGGGGATTGCCGAAGACGCGCCGCCACGCACTACGCTCGATTGCCGGGGCAACTAAAGCGCGCGCCGCACTTAAACACGGCTACGTTTTCGGTGTTTGTCAAAAGGGCGCCGGTGTTCTCAGAGTTGAAAAACATCAGCGCGGGTCAACGGTCTGGCTTTCGAAACCAAACCAGAAAAGGTTAAGGGTTGGCAGTCGCGACAGACTGATTGGCGGGTACGGTCATGGAGTTCACCTGAGTTGGTTGTCTCAGGGGCTTGTACTCGACTGATCGTTCGCGATGACCATCGGTAAACACCGTCTCACGACGAAACACAAGACGGTTGTCTTCAATTGCCACCAACTGGCCGTCAAAGAACGGTTCGCCAGGATAGATGACATAGGAAAGTTTGATTGGCGTGGCTTCGATGATAGCGGCATAGCCTCTCGGTGAGCGAGAGATGCCGATGACTTGTATCTCATTGAGCAGCAGAGCGGTGGTCGGTTTCGGCGCAGGCATACGGGCGTTCATAGCCGCAACTTTCTGAGCCTTGTATTGTGCAATTCGTTCCTGAATCGTCGGTATCGGCGATTGTCCGGCCACTCGCTTAACTTGCGGTGCGGGTGCCTCGTACTTTCGGAACGGATCGCGTCCGCCGCTGGCGGACTTTTTCGTCAACACGGTCTTCTGCGTTTCACTCTTTTGATTTTCCTGGGCTACGACGCCGATCGCGAAACCGCTCGCAACCACCATCGTTGCACTAAGCAGAAAACTCGTGAACCCGATTCTCGCTGTCTCTTTAACTTGCATCATCGTCTTCGCTTTCTGAGTTTGCTCGCCCGCGTTTATTTTGCGGGTTGTGGGGCTGGCGCGACCGGAGCAGGTACGGCTCCACCGGCTGGAGGCTTGGCATTGGCTGGCTGGTTCTGCAAGCGCTCGTTGGAGACGTAGTAAGCAGTCAAATCGAAGCGCGCGTCGACAGTCCTCGTAAGCGACTGTTTGTCGAGTTGCTTCAATTCAAAATTGGTAATCGAAACGATCCGCTGATAGTGGGCCAACTGATCGAAAAAAGCCCTGAGACCGGCAAAACCGCTCACGACATT
>DASTVU010000089.1:0-3906 GCA_035758935.1 Pyrinomonadaceae bacterium
TCTCACCTCAGTCGCTTCGGCCGAAATGATTTCGACGCCAAAACGTCTGGCCTGGACCACTGCACGCCGTGCAAGGTCGGCGCCGGTAAGTCCGCTTGGAAAGCCCAGATAGTTTTCAATGCGACTGGACATGCCTGCCTGTCCACCGGGCGCTTCCCGCTCGATCATCACTGTTCGCAGACCTTCGCTCGCGCCATAAACAGCCGCAGCCAAACCGGCTGGTCCACCACCAACGATTGCCAGATCGTAGAAAGCTTCTGTAGCGCGTGTTCTGAGACCGGCGTGCTCAGCCAAATCTGACAGTGAAGGTTGCCGGAGACGCTCACCGTTGGGGAGAATTACTATCGGCAAACTTCGCGTCTCCTCTTCATCCAACAACTCGACAAGGCTGCGAACTTCCGCATCCGAAGCGGCAGTTTCGATATCAAGCCACTGATAGGGAACGTGATTGCGCGCGAGAAAATCTTTGATGTTGTGCGACGCTGGCGACCAGCGATTTCCCAACACACGAATGCCTTCGAACTGCGATGGGAACGCTGCTTCCCAATCTTCGAGCAGTTCATCGAGCACTGGATAGAGATTTTCTTCAGGCGGGTCCCAGGGTTTAAGCAGATAATGATTGATTCCAGCTTCGTTAATAGCAGCGATGGCTGCGTCAGTGTCAGCGTAAGCTGTTAAGAGCACACGCTTCGCATCCGGGAAGAGCGTGATCGCCTGGGCGAGAAATTCGACGCCGGACATTCCGGGCATCCTTTGATCGATCAGGAAGAGTGCGATTGAGTTGTTCCTGATCTTCAGTTCTCGGACTATCTCGAGGGCCTCGGGTCCGGAGCCGGACCGCAGCACACGATAATCACTTCCATATTTCCGCCGTAGATCACGCTCGATCGCCCGTAACACCTCACGATCGTCGTCTACGCAGAGTAAAACCGGTTTCGCCATAACACACTAATACTCCATTAAATGCCGCAAATGACAGAATGATATGACGTTATTCTGCCACGTGCAGCCATTTGGCGCATCACGGCATTGTGGATTTGTGCTCTAACACGATCGAGGTATTAATGGAAAAATAGTTTGGCGGGTTACTAACACTCTGGCGGATGGTTGCAGTCAGGATCAGGCTGCAGCTTTCTTCTGAGTTCCTTTATCCAACTCCTTCGCTTTCCATTGATAGATGGCCGCTAAGGTCACCACTCGTCGCAGCCGATCTTTAAAACTCTCTGCGGCATTGCGCGCACGAACCTCATCCTTCGAGGCAAGGCTCTTGAATAGAGAGGTGTCAATCCCGGTACGCCCCTGGGACGTATCTATTTGGCTGGTATTTGCTCTCACGACCACTTCATCGACAATTTCAGCCGCGAGCAGAACATCAATGGGTAAGACGGCTGCGGCCAGTCTACCGAGCGTCGAAAGAGGCCCATCCCTTTCACTTGGTCTGGGCGCGAATTCAGCTGGCATCCCAAACTGTGCGGTCGCTGGCGCGGCCTTTGTATCAACCGTCGTTAACTGTCGCACTGCTTGACGAACCGTCGCCGAGGCACCGATCTGATCCTTCTTAACAGCATAGCCTTCGACTATCAACGGATAAACTTGCAGTATCGCCGATACGGATGTCAGTTGTTCGCCGAGATTTTGTGCTGCCAGGAGATCGCCTTTCCTTATCAGACTGATTGCTTCTTTCGAGTTTAATTTTTCCGTGAATTGCTTCTTTCGCTGATCATCGGGCAGTTTGCTGATTAACTTGCGAGCCGTTTCGAAATCCTCACGTTGAATCGCGGAGTCGATCGACTGCGGGTTCACTTCGTTGCTATTCAGAGCCTCGGTCTGTGGCTTGCGCAACATCTGGTCCAGATCATCATTGCTCTTTGTCGGCAGCGAGGCATCCTTGCCTGGAGTTCTGGCCAAAGCTTCTAACTGCATAAATCGTTCTCTAAATTCGGGTGCGTACTGATTCAGAGGCAACCATGCGGTAAGCAGGAATGAGCGCTCCCCTGGAAGACTGCCTGGTTCTGTTTGTTCGAGACTAGTCAGAGTCTCAATAACGTGACGGACATAGTCCCGCATCACTGCAGGACCGGGCTGAGGAACTCGCTTGTTCGGATCTGGGAAAAACGAGTTAGGAAACACAATGAAGCGTAAGACAATGTTGGCTCGGGAACGACCTACCCGTCCATTAGCCAGCTGGACTGTGGATAAGCGCGCAATGTATTCCAGAATGAGTTTATCGGCTGCTGTACGATCCTTAATGGCCAGATCATTGATCAACTGAACCAACATTGATTGCGTTGGATCGATTGCCATGTTTTCCTGAATTGAGATTACTGCCGCAGGATAGTCGCCTTCCTCCAAAGCCATACGTGTAAGTTGGGCATACATCATTTGCCGGTCGTCTTTAGTGACATGAGCCGAACTGTCACCCATGAGCTGCGCGGCAAAGGCTTCATCACGTCGTGCAACGCTCAAGATGCGTGTCCTCACCTCATCGCGAGCGCGACTACTCGCAGTCGGCGGCCTGGGCGGCGTGCCCGGCGGTTCAGGGCCGATCTTATTTAGTTCTTCTTTGCTGAGATAGGTTAATTGATAGGCGTCTTTTAAAAGGCTTTTAGCCCAGCTTCGATCGAGGTTCCAGGCAGCGTCCGCTATCTCTGCATCGGCCAGTGCACGCGCCAGCGGCCCGTCAAGTTTTGGAATTTCCAGAGCAAGACTCTTTAGATCAGTTAACAACGTTAACTTTCGGAGGGTTTCATCCGCATCATTCTTAGCATTCTTCTGTGCGTGCACAAGACAAACTGAGACGCACAATATACTCAGGAGTAAGCTAATGCGTTTCACTCGACACGATTCCTTCGTCGTGAGAATAAATGAAAATGTCGAAGATGCGGCCAGCTTACTCAGCGTTCCAATTCTGGTCACGGAGCTAACTGGCCGCCCTGACACGATCGTAAGCGAGACGATAAGTTTACGACGTAAATCCCTAGTCTGCCAGTAGGTCACAGTACGCGTCGGCAGTTTCCTGACACTCCGACGTGTCACATCGATAACACGGACAACTTTCCCCAGGGGCACAAGAACCGGTGTCACATCTCGTCCAGTAGTTTCCACCTGGACCACACCAGAGCCATGCAGTGTCACCGTTTGGGAGATATCCCCAGAAAATACCTGTATCGGCATGGACAATTACTGTTGCGCTGAGCAACGCAGTTACCAGAGCTAATCTCAAAACAAGTTTTCTGGCGATCACCAAAGTCAGTCGTTTAGTTTTGGGCTCCTTCATTTTTGATCTCCTTTCCAGAGCATTCAAGAGTTGGTTTGGATATAGATAGTGTCTTTACATTCCGTTGGTTTAGCAGGACCATGGTGTGACACGACTCGATCTTGAACGACTCCGAGAATAAGAGCTGCTTGTTCGCGAGCCAATAGGTTTGTGTTGACAAATCCGGCTAATGATTACCAAAACCGGCTACCTATCTGTTGGGAAAATCCTTTTCATTCACGTGCTGCTTTCGATATTGCGTAGGACTGACGTTGTAAGTGCGTCTAAAGTCGCGAACAAAGTGACTCATGTGAAGATATCCCACCTTCACGGCAATCTGCTTCACACTGAGTAAACTCGTTTCCAGAAGTACCCGACTGCTTTCCAATCGTGATTGGATCAAGCAGCGCTTTAGACTTAAACCTGTTTCAGCCTTAAATAAGTGACGAAGACGCGATGGCGAAAGATTTAGCGATCCGGCCAATAGTGTAATCGCAAGGCGCGGCTCCAGAGTGCAGCCATGTTGAAGCTGGCGATTCACCTTTTCTATCCTCCAGTCCATCCGCGTTTGTACTTCTAACGATGGCTACAGTCTGCTATTTCATCGCGGCAAGTATTTCATCCTCTGCCTGCGGCGGTACGGTCCCCTT
>DASTVU010000090.1:0-4526 GCA_035758935.1 Pyrinomonadaceae bacterium
CGTGGCCGCCCGTGGTTGAACATACGGATTCAAGAAATCGATAGCCTCGGGTTTGGCGAACACGATTCAAACCACGGGCGGCCACGGAGGGCCGCCCCTACAGTAGCTTTGACCGTGTCTTAAACCTCAATCGTACGCGGCTCAAATTCAGCGTAATAAGTCGAGTAACTCAGTGTGCCCGCCGTATTCGGCCCAGCCGGCCGGCGTTGAGCCGACTTTCGTGTCTCTGATGTTTCGATCGGCGCCGTGGTCCAGCAGAAATTGGACCATCGGGCGGTGGCCGTTGAGGGCGGCGTAGTGCAGCCCTGTACCGGTGTAATCGAAACCGCCGGGGATAGCATTGATCTCCGCACCTTTCTCCAGCAGCAGTTTCGCCGCATCGATGTGTCCGTGCATACACGCGTACACGAACGCGTTGTTAACGATGCCCTGACGATCCTGCGACCACGCGTAGACGCGATCCGAAAGTGATTGCTTTCCTTTCGGAGGATGATTCGATGCAGCGATCGTTTCGAGATCACCCCAGGGCCAGTTAATCCGACCGGCTTCTGGTTTCAGGCTTCCGTCAGAATTGAAATAGCCCTCGATGAGATCGGTGCGACCGAGCCCAGCGGCCGTGCGAATGTTTTGAATCTTCGCACCACGTTCGAGGAACAACGCGATCGCGTTTCTGCTGTTCCAGTACAACGCCTCTTCCAACGGCGTCCACCCGCCTGTGCCGTCGATCGCGGCTCCACGATCGAGCAACAATTCCGCAACGGGCCGATTGTCGATGCTGCCTGCTGCAACGAGCGGCTCATTCAATTCAGCGCCGGCATCGATTAAGACTTTCGCCATCTCGACTGCGTTCGGTTTATCTTTGCCGTCTAACACCAAACACTGAAGCAACGTCGGATGGCTTCTCGTCGATCGCGAAGTCGCCAGGGCAGGATCTGCGGCGATAAGCTCCTTAAACCCCTCAAGGTCACCAGCTTTAATTGCCGCTATTGCTGAGTGAAATCTCTTTTCCATATCGACATTCTTCCACAGATTATAAGATTCCGCAGTTGACCGATATAATCGCACGCATATGCCAACTAAGGATCCATTAGCTACCTCAGGACTCCCCACATTTAAACGTGACGAAGCATCGAAGCCCAGTCCGCCGCTTGAGCCAAAGTTCTTAATACTCGTCGTCGACGATTCCGCCGACAACCTCGCAATGATCAGTCTCGATCTTCAGCAACAGAATTACAGAGTCGTAACCGCAAGTAACGGCGAAGATGCAATCAAGATAGCTGAACAAACAAACCCCGATCTGATTCTAATGGATATCAATCTGCCGGAGTTGGATGGGTTGGCTGCAACACGCCGAATACTCGATATCGAAACATTGCGAGAAGTACCGGTGGTTGCTCTCACCGCGTTCGGCACACAGGGCTTTCAGCGTGCGGCTTACGATGTCGGTGTGGCGGGCTATTTAACCAAACCTATCGATCTCGATCGAATGCACCAGCTCATCGCTCGTCTTCTCTCGCCGAGCGACACCGGTAATTTGTCTGGTCAGGCTTCCTGAGATATTGCCACCGTCAGAGTGGCGTGATAGGCTGCCCGCCACTTTCCCCTTCAAAACATTAAGGAGACATCGAGATGAAACTCACTGCGAGGCTTCTTATCGTTGCAACACTCGGCCTGCTGCTCTCTGTCACCCTGATAGATCGCTCGCCGGCAGCCAAAGCGGCGCCGCTCGATCTCTCCGGAGAACTTCATGGCGCGCCTTACCGGATCAGAGTGCCCGAAGTTTGGAATGGAACACTGCTCATCTTCGCTCACGGCTACCGTGACAAGGCCGACCACCCGGGCGAGATCGATAATCGAAATGCCGACATTGCACCAAACGCGGCGCTCGAAGCTCCGTTGCTGGCGCAAGGTTTTGCTCTGGCCGGAAGCGCCTATAAAGACAATGGCTGGGCAGTTGGAGACGCAATCCAGGACACAAAGAATCTCGCAGTCTTCTTCCGCGAAAACGTTGCACAGCCACAACGAACGATCATCGTCGCTGCTTCGCTCGGAACATTCGTTGGTTACAAGAGCATGGAACAGTTCAACGGAATCTACGACGGCGCGCTTTGCCTGTGCAGTGCCGGCGCCGGCGCGACGCGTCTATGGGACAGTGGCGTGCCGCTTTATCTTGCTTACGACGTGGTCTTCGGAATTCCTCCATCGTGGGGAACTGTTGGCGAAGTCAGAAACGACATCGACTTCGACACCGAAGTGCTCGCGAAACTCGCGCCCGAGCTCAGCAACATCGCAAACTTTCCGAAGTTTGAGTTTATTCGACTGGTGGCGAAGAATCCCGGTCGTGGCATTACGCCGCCACCGCCACCTGCCTTCTTTCCGGGCTGGGCTTTGACTGACTTTTTCTTCTTCACTGAAGCGCGTGCAGAGTTGCAACGTCGTGCGGGTGGTCCAATCGTTCAGAATCTCGATCAGAATTACGATCTCCTTGCTGCTGAGAAGGCTTATCTCGCCGGCATCGGACTGCCAACGCCCGTCGTCGATGCGTGGCTCGCACAGATGAACGCACGACGAAATATCGAAGCAAAACAGTCGGCGAGAAATTACGTGCGCAACAACACCGACTTCAACGGCAAGATTCGCAATCCGATTCTGACTGTGCACACGATTATCGATCCGTTGCTGGTGGTTGCGAATGACGGAGCATACGCGGAGTTGAATGCGGCGGCCGGAAAACAGGATCTACTTTTCCAAACGTTCACGACCGGCGTCGGGCACTGCAACTTGACTGGACCCCAGGTTCTGACCTCGATTGGCGCGATCGATACGTGGGTGCGCACCGGTGTGCGTCCGACGGCGGCGGCATTCCCAAATGCGCTGGGATTCAATTCGGCTTTCGTTCCACCGCCGTTTTAAGTAGTTGAGCGTCTCCTTGGAGTGCGGTGACTTGTCACCGCTTTGGTAAAAATACAAAAGCGCCAACAAGTTGGCGCACTCCGAGGGGCAATCCTGTAGAATAACGCACGAGCCCTCTGGCCATATCTGAGAGTTCTCGAAGGGATCGTGCGGTGAGTTCTTCGTTTTCATTAACTAACGCCGTTACTTCCGGTGATGAAAGCACTGTGTCAGCATTGCTGGCTAACGGCGCGGACGTAAACGAAACTACGAACGGCGGTCAAACGGCCCTCATCCTCGCGGTCATCTCCGGTCACACAAATCTTGTACGAATGTTGATGAATGCGGGCGCCAATCCGCAGTTGCGCGACAATCTCGGTCTTAACGCGGTCGAGTGGGCACAACGAAGAGGACTCAACGAAGCGTACGCTATCCTCACAACCCCGCCTGAACCCAGCACTCGATCGAGAAGAATCGTGATTCCTGTCGAACAGACAGAGAAGCCGCCCGTTGAAACGCCTTCAGCTCCACGAAATGATGAAGTAAAGAGTACTGGTCCTGACGACGGAAAGAGTCGACGCTGGGTGGAGGGAGTAAAGCAACGACTTGATGAGCAAGCTATGCGCCGGCTCAATCGAAATGAATTGCCGCTGGAGCGGCCACCAGTTCGCGAAGAGCCACCCCCTCCGCCGGAACCGCCGAGAGAAACAATAATCACCGGTGCTCCGAGGATTCTGGCGCCACCACCAATCGAGCCTGGTAAATCAGGTAAGCGCAAGCGATGCCCACAGTGCAACGAGATCTACAACGCTGACCTGGTAGCTTATTGCTCTCAGCATATGGTGCCTCTCGTTGACCTGGACGCACCCATCGTCACAGAGGTACCGAAAACAAAAAATGGGCCACTGTTTTGGATACTGCTAGTCATTACTCTCGCTGGCTCGCTCGTCCTGGGCTCACTCATAACGACATACGTGTACAAAGCAAACCAGACTGCAGCCCCTGCCGTCGCTGAACCACAGAACACGGTGCAAAAAGGCACGCCGGAAGTCAGCACAGAACTGGCTGGTAAAGCGGTTTCACTACCTGAGGCCGAGTGTCCGATGAGGGGAGCGGAAACGATATCCGGCACGGTGACAGTTCGGATCCTGGTCGACAAGAGCGGGCAGGTTAGCTGGGCGCGCGGCTCCGGCGGAGACTGGCTCATGCGCGGTTGCTCAACGGAAGCGGCGATGAAGTCAACCTTCGACCCGCAAAAACTTCGCAGCCGCGAAGTCGAAGGAACGATCACCTACACGTTCAAGCCTTAGTTCTTTGTTCTTTGTTCTTTGTGCTTGGTTCTTTGCCTTTCGAACTTCAAAGTACAAAGTACAAAGCACCAAGCACAAAGATCTCAAGTTGTTTATTCCTTTTGTGCTTTTTTGTGGCTGGGCCTATCCTTGTAGCATGGTCGACTCCCAGCAGACGCGCATCCTTCCGGATGAGCTGCGCACGACTGTTCCCCTCCTGGGCACAATTCTGCGTGATCGCTATCGACTCGACAGTGAACTCGGTCGCGGTGGCATGGGTACCGTCTATCGTGCGACGGATCTCGAGCTCCAAAGAGAAGTCGCCGTTAAAGTTCTCGCAACCAC
>DASTVU010000091.1:0-3009 GCA_035758935.1 Pyrinomonadaceae bacterium
AGAATGTTTCAACTCCAGGCGCGATTTGTTTTTTAGCCACAGATTACACGGATTCACACAGATAAAAATAAATCCGTGTGAATCCGTGAAAATCCGTGGCTGAACTAAACTGTTGGTGGTACGTCTTCGAACGGGAGATCTGGTTGGTAGCTCTTGTCGCGGCCGGCGACGTAGAGTCGCATTACGAACCATAGAATTCCGAGCGCTACGGCGATCCAGAGGACGGTCCAGAAAAGCGCTGGAATACCCGTCGCGTTTGCCATGTTCACGGCGTCAGTCGGAACTGTTGGTGCCAATGGGTTCGCGAGGAAGAAGACAGTCTTTAAATCAAAGAGTGCATTCAAAACACTTTGTACTGCCAGGAAGCTGACGAAGAACGTTGCCACGCGTGCGCTCGCGAATCTCGCAATCAAAACCAAACCTACCGAGATGAATAGGCCGGCGAAAAGAGTAAATGGTATTCCCGACCAGGCATTGATCCAGAAGAGCGGCTTGATGAATCCGAAAATCATCGTCAGGCCGAAGATAAAAATTGCACAGCTCAGCAGGACGATTCGCGCCGCCACGGCTTTCCGAATCAAAACCAGCAACAACGCGCCAAAGGCCATCGCCCCAAGATAGCCGGCACTAGAAATGAAGATTTGGGAGATGAGTCCGCCTTGAGTCGTATAGGTTTCCCCGCTGGCGTTTGTCGCCACGCTCAGACTCGCGACTGAATTGCCGGTCAGCAGAGCCGCCAGGGCGTGTCCGCCTTCATGTATGAACGTCACGAAAATTCGGAAAGGATAGGTTAAAAACTCGGCAAAGGGGATGAACCAGAGCACCACGGAAATCGTGGCGGCGATGAGCAGCGTCATTGCCTGAGGTCGTGCGTCTTGTGAAAGCCTTAATCTCATCTTCAACTCTCCGGTAAGTCGGCGGAATTTGTGGCCTTATTTTAGTACCGGGATGATTAACGCACAACATTGCCGGGAGGTTCCAAAGGCGTCCACAGATTACGCAGATTCCCGCGAGTAGTCGCCCGACTTGCCTCCGGTTTTGCTCTCGAGCCGTACGTCCGTAATCGTCATCCCTTTTTCCAGCGCTTTGCACATGTCGTAAACCGTGAGTGCGGCGACGGAGACCGCTGTCAGCGCCTCCATTTCCACACCTGTTTGTGCATTTGTCGATACTTCAGCCTCGAGCGAAACGCCATCGTCATTGAGCCGTGCCTGCACGTCAATATGGGTTATCGGCAATGGGTGACAAAGTGGAATCAGGTCGGAAGTCCGCTTTGCGGCCATAATTCCCGCGAGGCGCGCTGTTTCGAGCGGATCGCCTTTCGGAGTTCGATGTTGGCGCAAAGCGGCCACAGTGCCGCTCGCCATCAGAACGCGTGCTGACGCGACCGCGCGTCGCGACGTGACCTCTTTGCTTCCCGTGTCAACCATGCGGACGCGTCCCTGGTCGTCAACGTGCGAAAGGTTTGGCATGGCCGGAAGTAGATAACAAAAACGTTTGACAGGCAAGTAGATCTCGACATCTGACCGTGTTTGCGTCTATCCTGCGAGCGACCGGGACGAGAGCCTCATAAGGGTTTCTCTCATGTGCTCCCTCCCAAATCTCGAGCCTGGGTTGTTCTAAGTAGTAAATCAAACGGTTAGAAAACCGATTCGCCGAGCGGGGCGTACATTAATAATAGGAATTAGATCGCACATTCGACTTTTTACTCGGAGGTTCCCTGTGTTTGAGACGGATAAAGAAGTACTTGACTGGTATGAGAAGCAACCCCGCGCTCTATCAAGGGAGTACGTCAATAGCATTAAATGGAATGAGATCAAGAACCACGAAATCAATCCTGCCTTCATACCTGTGCTGATTTACATGCGCGATATCGAGTACTTCACTGATATGTACTATCAGGAGTTGCGACGCACGCCGACAGGTAAAGATCCGATAATCAAAAAGTTTATGGATCGCTGGAGTATCGAGGAGCTCCATCACGGCAACCTGCTAAATCGATTTTTGGAAGAGGCCGGATATCCCACTGGAAAGAACTGGCAGGCTGAAGCGACGCGCAAGATTCCGCGACTCTATACCATCGGCAGCTACCTGGTGGACCATGCATCGCGCCCGTTCGGAAAATATTTTCACGGCGCGCACATGGTTTGGGGTGCGATTAACGAGATCACGGCGATGAACGCCTACCGGCGACTCTCGGATCTCGCCGGTCATCCAGTACTGAAAAAACTCTTGATCGGAATCGTGCAGGAAGAATCGATCCATTCGAGTTTTTACTGGAACGTTGCGCGCGTGAAGCTTCGCGAAACTGAGTTTTCGAGAAACCTGGCACGCTTCATTATCGGAAAGTTCTGGTCGCCTGTAGGAAACGGAGCCAAGCCCAAGGGCGAGGCAGACTACGTAATGGCGACTCTATGGCCCGGTAAAGAAGGGCTGGATCTGTTTGATCAAAAGATTGCCAGCCGCATCGAGCTCCTACCGGGCTTCCTTGGGTTCAAAGGGTTGACTGCACGTGTCGCTCCCATCGTGCAGAAATGCGCTACGGTGAATATGGTTGGTGCGTTGTGTGCTTCGTTGTGGCTTTGTTAGGGCAGGCGAAGCACGGTAACGATTGATCCGGCTTCGATCGATTTAACGTTTGCTGGGACCACTAGAAGTGCGGTCGTTAACGCGAACGCGACGAAATCTGACGAGCCACCCCACTTCAACGGAAACACGATGAGCTCTGCGTCGTCGTTTGTCGTCAACTGGGCAGGTAAGTAACTTTCCCGATCTGTTGTCCCCTTCACACTTCGAGCCAGTGCGGCGGTTTCCCGCTTCAACGTGGGATCCGTTGCGCCCTGCATGGTAAGCAGTGCTGTTCGTGCGAATAGATTGAACGTGACTGCGACTGAGACGGGATTTCCCGGCAGTCCAAAGACGAGTGTCCCGTTTGGTAACCGCGCGAATACCGTTGGTTTGCCCGGACGAAGTGCAACGCGCTCAAAAAAGATTTCGGCATCGAGTTCT
>DASTVU010000092.1:0-3375 GCA_035758935.1 Pyrinomonadaceae bacterium
CCCTACAGTACGTTCGACAGAACCTGAGATAATGAAGGTTTCGCTTTTTGTAACTTGTCTCGTCGATCAAATGTGGACCAGCGTCGGCGTGAGTAGCGTCGAGGTGTTGCGGCGCGTTGGTTGTGAGGTGGAGTTTGACAAGCGACAGACGTGTTGCGCACAGCCGGCCTTCAACACTGGTTATCTCGACGAAGCGCGGCCGGTAGCAAAGCGTTTTATCAGCATTTTCGAACAGAGTAAGGCTGACGCGATTGTCAGTCCGTCGGGATCATGCACCGCGATGGTGCATCACTATCCGCAGTTGATTGCAGGCGATCCCGAGTGGCTGCCACGCGCAAAAGCCATTGCAGCCAAAACGCACGAGCTGAGTTCGTTTCTCGTCCGCGTACTCAAAGTCGAAGATGTGGGCGCATCATGGCAAGGCCGGCTAACCTGGCACGACGCCTGTCATGGCTTGCGCGATTTGAATCTGAAGACAGAACCGCGCAAGTTGATTCGAAATGTGCGCGGCGCTGAATTCGTCGAGCTCGAGCATGCTGATGCGTGTTGCGGTTTTGGCGGCACATTCTCCGTGAAGTATCCGGAGATCTCGGTGGCGATCCTGGACCAGAAGATTGACGCTATCGAACGTGCCGGAGTTCAGGCAGTTGTGTCAGGTGACGCAAGTTGTCTGATGCAGATTGGTGGAAGGTTGTCGCGCAAAGGATCCAAGGTGAAAGTGATGCATCTGGCGGAATTATTAGCCGCGGATTTACGCGGATAAACGCGGATAAGAATGAATCATTTAAGCAGCGAGACATTCGATCAGAATGCGAAGGCCGCGTTGGCTGATACGCACCTGCGCGGGGCGCTGAAGAATGCGACGTCACTGTTCGGTGAGCGTCGCAAAGCGGCCGCTGCAAGTCTTCCGAACTGGGAGGATCTGCGCAGCGAGGCGCGAGCAATCAAAGACGAGGTGCTCTCGCATCTCGATCGATATCTCGAAGAGTTTGTTGGCAACGCAGAGTCTCGCGGCGCAAAGATTCATTGGGCACGTGACGCGGCTGAAGCGAACTCGATCATCTGTGGTCTCGCGACAGAACGTAACGCACGCACGGTCGTCAAGAGCAAGAGCATGACGACCGAAGAGACGCATCTCAACACGGCGCTCGAAGCGGCGGGAATGCAGGTTGTAGAAACAGATCTCGGTGAGTACATCATTCAGCTCGCGGAAGAGCCACCGTCGCACATCATCGCCCCCGCCATTCACAAAACTCGCGGGCAGATCGCTGAATTGTTTAATGCTGAGTTGGGAATGCCACTCACAGACGACGTGGCACGACTAACCAGCACCGCGCGCGCGACATTGCGCGATCGTTTCGCGGCTGCGGACGTCGGGATCAGCGGAGTAAATTTTGCGATTGCCGAAACCGGAACGATCGTCATTGTCGAGAATGAAGGCAACATTCGGTTGACCACTAGTCTGCCGCGCCTTCACATCGCTGTGATGGGCATTGAAAAGGTCTTGCCGCGTTTTGCCGATCTCGACGTATTTCTCAAACTCCTGCCGCGTTCAGGCACGGGACAAAGATTAACTACTTACCAGTCGTACATCACTGGAGTAAAACGACAACCGGCCGACGAAGGTCCGGAAGAACTGCACATCGTGCTGCTCGACAACGGTCGCTCACGAATGTTGGCCCATCCGGTAACACGCCAGTCACTTGCCTGCATTCGTTGCGGCGCGTGCTTGAATGCATGTCCGGTTTATCAACAAATCGGCGGTCATGCTTACGGGTCGGTTTATCCTGGTCCGATTGGCGCAGTGATCACGCCGCAATTGATGGGCATCGAAAAGTCCGCGCAACTTCCTTACGCGTCGAGTTTGTGTGGTGCGTGCCGTGAAGTTTGTCCGGTGAAGATTGATATACCGCGCCTGTTGTTGCACCTGCGAGCGGAGATTGCACCACGTAAAGGGAAGCTCAGTGAGCGGCTGGCATTCAAGATGTGGGCTCAGGTTATGATGCATCCATCGCTTTATAAGATCAGCTCTGTTGTGGGACGGATAATGCAGCGATTCGTTCCGGTCTCGAAGGCATGGACCAGCGGACGCGATCTGCGTCCAATTGAATCGAAGAGTTTTCACGAGTTGTGGTCCAATGAATAACACGGCGCGCGAAGCAATTCTCGGATCGATCCGGTCGCACTTGGTGACGAGCGCGCCTTACGATAAACAAGAGCCTAACCACGGGTTTACACGGATGGTTACGGATTACAATCCGTCTTCATCAGAGGAGATCTGTGGCCAATTTAAGGCGAGTCTCGAAGCGGTCGATGGGCACTGCGTGATCGTTCGAGGTGATAATGAAATTGCTCACGCATTAACAAACATAGTCCGTGGACAATACATCGCGATTTCCGACAATCCGGAGGTTGAACGACTGCTTCAACTCACAGATCTCGAAATCGAGGAGCTTGGCATTGTCCCCAACGCTCACGACATTTTTCGTTTCGACGTCGGCATCAGCACTGTGCAGGCAGCAATCGCAGAGACGGGCACTTTGGTTCTCGATAGCACACGTGAACGGCATCGTTTATTGTCTCTCGTGCCACCCGTGCACATCGCGATTGTAAAAGCATCGCAGATTTACAGGACTTTGGCCGAAGTTTTAGCCCTCATTCGAAAAGATAAAGAGATCAGTCCCGCAGTTACGTTTATCACTGGTCCATCACGCACCGCTGACATCGAGTTAACACTTGCGATCGGCGTGCATGGTCCACAAGAGCTTTATGTCATCATTGACGAAGTGACCTAATGAACATCATCTCTTTTGCAACTGAAGATTCAGACTGGCGTTTGCCACGGATGGGAATCATTCTGCAGGTTGGCGATCGCGATACTGGCTACCGCCTCGACTGCGAGAAGCTGTTTGATAAAGCCGACCGCCCGTCAGATCCACTCCGTTGGTTTGACATGGATGGTCCATGGTTCAAAAAAGCACGCGAGACACACGACGCGCTCGTGCGTGACGAAAAAGCGCTTGCCGATGCGCGTGAGAAGGGCTGGCTCGTTCCAAGCAAAGACGCTTACTGGTTTGCCCCCGTGCCGCGTCCCGGAAAGATCATCTGTATCGGTCTCAACTACAGAGATCATGCGGCTGAAAGTAATATGCCGATTCCAGAAAAGCCGGTTATGTTTTCGAAGTTTTCCAATTGCGTGATTGCGCCGGGCGAGCCCGTGGTGCTGCCGTCGACCAGCCAGCAGGTTGATTACGAAGCGGAGCTGGCCGTCGTGATCGGAAGACGCGCCAAACACGTACCTTTAGATCGTGCTTACGATTACGTGCTGGGCTACACGGCTTTTAACGACGTGAGCGCGCGTGATTTTCAGTTTGC
>DASTVU010000093.1:0-5116 GCA_035758935.1 Pyrinomonadaceae bacterium
TAAGGCCTGCTCAACTCGAGATCGCCATTCAACTCAACACCCCAACCCGGCTTCTCCGACAGCTCAACCACTCCATCCTTCGGCAATGGCTCACACTTGAACAACTCTCCGAACAGCGGCACTAGTCGATCAGCCTGTGGACTCATCACCAGAAACTCCGCAATCGGACAATTCGTGTAGGCGTATTGCAAATGATACGAAAACACACTCGAACCATGCGGCACGACAGGAATGTCGTAAGCCGCTGCCATCGCTACAATTCTTCTCGCCTCAGTGAGACCACCAACCCAGTTGATATCGGGCTGCAAAATGTCTGCGCACTTTCGCGCGATCAGCTCACGAAAACCATAACGCGTGTATTCATGCTCACCGGTCGTTACGAGACAGATCCCCGTCAACGCCGCCTTCAACTCGGCATAACCATCAAAATCATCGGGCGGCAAACACTCTTCGATCCAATGAAGGTCGTAAGGCGCCAATGCTTTCGCTAACTGAATCGCGTAAGGAACTGTCAAAGCCATGTAGCAATCAAGCCGCAGCGGGAAGTCAGGCCCGACTTGCTCGCGCGCTTCGGCCATCACGCTGATGTTCTTCTTTAGTCCCTCAATTCCATCGGCTGGACCATAACGACACGGGATCTTTGCGCCCTTGAAACCCCATCGCTTGGCGAGATCCGGTCGCGAAGTCGTCGCATAAACCGGCAGCTTGTCCTTTGTCTTTCCACCGATCAGTGCGTACACGGGTTCTTCGCGCAGATGACCGAGGCAATCCCAGATGGCGAGATCGACTGCACTGATCGCCTGAACTGTCAGACCTTTGCGACCATACGGCATCGTCGCGCGCCACATCTGATCCCAGATGAGCTCGACGTTTCTCGGATCCTGTCCTTCGACAAAACGCTTGATGTGTTTTTCGATGATGTAGCACGCAGGCTCACCGCCAATGCTGCAACCGATGCCGATCGTGCCATCGGTTAGCTCCACCTGGACCACCACCGTGCCCAGCGCGTTAATACCCCAACTGGTCCGCTGCGCTTTGTACTGCTCGTACACGGACATTGGATTGGCAATCGGCAGATCGATGATCCAGTGATTGCCCTGCTGGTTGTGATAATCCGCGCCCATTTCATTGGACGCGATCACATACGCACGCACCTCGCGAATCTTTGCCTGCTTCATGGGTTTGTACTTTGTATTTAGTGCTTCGTACTTTGCATTTGTTTTGAACGAGGATAATCAAAGTACCAAGTGCAAAGCACTAAGAACCATTACTAAAAATCGAATCGGTCGATGTTGTCTTTGTTGAAGATGAACGGCGCGCCGAGTCGTACCTCATCGTTTACTACTTCAACCGTTCCCAGTCTTCCGGCCTTCAATGCGCTGTCACCGCGTTTGAGCGTTCCACTGCCGAGCGCATAAGCCGCTTGCACTGTCAGATACCCGAGGTCGACAGTATTCCAAAGCACCACACTCTCGACAACACCCGATTTTACATACGGCTTGTTCATGTTTGGCAACGATAGCCCTGTGACTTTAACGTCGGTTCGACCCGACTGTTTCACTGCTTCGGCAGCCCCCGGCACGGCCGGCGCAGCGATCGCCATGATGACTTTCACGTTCGGATAAACCTTGAGTATCGTCTGCGTTTCGGCAAAAGCTCGATCGCGATCACCTTCACTCGGTTGAATCGTCACGAGCTTCAGATCCGGATACTTCTCCGCGAGTCGCGCCCGGATATTCTTGATCCACTCGTTTTGATTAGCCGCACTCAACGACGCGGTTACGATTGCAAACTCACCTTTGCCATTCATCATCCGCGCCGCTTCGTCACTAAGCGTGTAACCGATTCCCTGTGGTGTGGCCTGATTGATTAGAAAATCGCGCGCGTCTTTTTCAGCATCGGCATCCCAGGTGATAACTTTGATTCCCTTTTCACGCGCTTTGCGAAGCACTGTGGAAATGCCCGCCTGATTCTCCACGCTGACCGCAATAACATCGACGCCCTTCGTAATCCACGCTTCGACGACTTCGTTCTGCTTTGCCGGATCGAGATCTGTTGGACCATCCCACAACAGATCGATGTTCAACTCTCGCGCCGCTTCCTCCGCACCTTTGCGACAACTCGCGAAGTAAGGATCACCCTTCGCCTTCGGCATCATCGCCACAGTGAGTTTCTCCTGGGGCGCCGATGTCGCGACCGGCCCGGCCGGCGAGGCACTTTGTTTTAGTGAACGAAGCAGCAGCCAGTTACTACCGGCAACCAGCAGCGCTGCCAGGAGGATCACAGCGCTTAGAATCGCCACCTGCGAATTCTTCACATCAAGCTCCTCAGAAGTTTCTTCCCTACGAACACGTGGTCCAAAAAGCGCTACGCGGTTCAGCGCTACCGTCAACAGCAACAAAGCACCGGTTAATATTCCCGCGAGTTCCGCGGGCTGTCCACTCAACCGTAGACCATTTTGCAGAACGACGATCGCAAACAGGCCCAGCACCGTTCCGAGAACCGAGCCGCGCCCGCCAAAAATAGACGTTCCACCAAGCACCACTGCGGCGATGGCCATCAACTCGAATCCAGTGCCGGCATCGGACTTCGCCTGACCTAGATGTGCGACATAAATCACCGCCGAGACACTGGCCGCGAGTCCTGAGAACAGATAGACGACGAACAGTTTGCGTCCGACATCAATGCCGGCGTAACGCGCGCCATCGGGCGAATGTCCAATCGCGTAAAGACTGCGACCAAACGCCGTGCGATGCAGCACCCAGGCGCATCCGGCAACGGCGAGCAACAGCAGGATCAGTTGCGTTGGGAAAATGCCGCCAATATATCCCTGGCCCAAAAACAGAAATCCCGACGGAAAGCTCGAATAGTTTTCGATCCCTCGCGTGATGCCTTCCGCAACTCCTCGAAATAACGAGAATGTCGCGAGCGTGACGATCAGTGGTGGCAAGTTGAAGCGCGCAATGAGCGAACCATTTAACGCGCCGCCAGCCAATCCCAACAGCAAAGCGATTACAGCGGCTACTGCGATGGGAAGTTGAGCATCGCGCCACAGCGCGCCAAGCACGACCGCAACCAGCCCCATCATCGATCCGACTGAAAGATCTATTCCGCCGGTGACGATCACGAACGTGAGAGCGAGGGCCAATAATCCGACTTCAACACTCAGCCTCGTGATCTCGAATGCATTCGCTGCGGTGAAAAAGTTATCGCCTGTTATCGAGAAGATACCGATTTCAAAGAGCAACACGAGCAGCAGGACCCACTCGTGATTCGGAAACACTCGCGCCGGCCACGAGGCGATCAATTTCAGGTCACGAGGCTGTGCTCGGGGAATAGTTGAATTCACGTGCCTGTCCTGGCGCGCAATCCAAAATTGCTGATGCGCCACACCGCCATACGTCCAAGCGCTACATCCGACATCACAGCGGCGAGAATAACCGCGCCCTGAATTGCCTTTTCCCAAAATGGGTTGATACCGAGAAAGGTCAACGCCGTGCCGATCGTCCCGAGTAAGGCGACACCAATCAACGTTCCGATAAGACGCCCGCGACCGCCCGTAATCGCAGTTCCACCAACAACCACCGCCGCGATCGCTTTTAATTCGAGGCCCATGCCGGCGTTACTCGGCACAATCGAGAATCGGGTTGCGTTCAAAACCGCCGCGAGTCCGACAAGCGCACCAGTTATTGCGAATGCACCAAACACGACTCTGCGTGGATCGATTCCGGCCAGGCGTGCAGCTTCCGCATCAGAGCCGACCGCGTAGAACGATCTTCCGCCCGCGATGTTGCTTAGCGCCCACGCGGCCGCAAAGAATACAAGCGCAGTGATCGCAACCAGGACCAACTCTCCTTTCGTCTGGCCCAGTCCGACCCATTGAAAGTTTGCCGGTAGATCCTGAATCCAGGCGCCCTCAGTGGCCCAACGCAAACCATCGCGCCACGCAACCATGAGTGCGAGTGTCACCACAATCGATGGCATTCGCAGCCATGCAACCAGAGCCCCGCCGACTGCTCCCATCGCAACACCAGCAAGCACGACACACGGCAGCACCAATACAATCGGTACTCCCTCTTTCGCTAACGTCCCCGTGAGATAAGTACAAACTGCGAACTGAGATCCAACCGAAATATCGATCTCACCACTGATGATCACCATCGTCATTCCGATGGCAACCAGCAACACCGCCGCATTATTCATCGCGAGGTCGCGCACATTCCCGGCGCCCAAAAACGACGGCGTCACAACGCTGACGACAGCAACCAGCACCACATACGCCAACGCAGCCGACAACTCGCGTTTATATTTATCTACGAACCCCTGCATTCCTTTTGTGCTTTTTGTGCCTTTTTGTGGCTAAGCTGCTTTGTGGCCCACTGCCAATGACATGATCGCTTCCTGTGTGGCTTCTTCTCGATCGAGCGTGCCGGCGATCGTTCCCTGCCGCAACACTACGATCCGGTCACTCATTCCGAGAATCTCGGGAAGCTCCGACGAGATCATCAAAATCGCCACACCCTGTTCCGCCAGTTCACCCATCAACGTATGAATCTCTGCTTTAGCACCGACGTCAATTCCCTGTGTCGGTTCGTCAAGAATCAACACTGATGGCTCAATCTCTAGCCAGCGACCAAGCGCAACTTTCTGTTGATTGCCTCCTGACAGAGTGCCGACGGACGAGAACACAGCCGGTGTCTTGATCCCCAGACGTCGCACAGAGCGCGCGGCCGTTTCTCTTTCCTTCTCACGATCGAGCGACCAGTTCTTCGAATACTTTTTCAACGAAGGCAACGTGAGATTGGCGCTGACCGACATATCAAGCACCACGCCGTGCCGACGCCGATCTTCCGGCAGATAAGCAACGCCTCGTTTGATGGCCTCAAGCGGCGTATCGATTCGAACGCGTTCACCACGAAGTCGAATCTCGCCACTGTCTGCCGGATCTAAACCAAAGATAGTGCGCGCGAGTTCGGTGCGTCCTGCTCCAACTAACCCCGCCAGGCCAACGATCTCCCCAGCATGTAGGTTGAGATCAATGTTTCTTACCCCGTTCGCACTACATCCGAGGCTTTTCAATTCGAGGATAACGTCGCCGAATGGAACTGAACGCTTC
>DASTVU010000094.1:0-5977 GCA_035758935.1 Pyrinomonadaceae bacterium
ATGAATCGCGACGAGAAGTTGAACGCGAAAGATTGGGAAGTGTTTCGCGCGATGATGGCGTCAGAGAATGGCTTGCTCGCAATCAAGATGGGCGGCAAGGGCGATCAGACCGCCAACGCGATTCGCTGGCGTTACACGAAACCTGTGCCGCAGGTCCCATCGACGCTGCTATATCAGGGCGTGCTTTACATGATTAACGACAGCGGCATCTTGCTTTCGTTTGATCCTGCGAACGGCAACGTGCTCAAACAAGGTCGCCTGCATGGCGCCATCGACAAGTATTTCTCGTCACCTGTTGCGGCCGATGACAAGGTTTATCTGATTGGTCAGGGTGGTCAGGTTTCAGTCCTCAAGGCCGGAGGCGATTGGCAAGTTCTGGCCGTTAACGAATTAGACGACGAGTGCTACGCAACCCCGGCAATTGCGGACGGACACATCTACATTCGCACTCGCAGCGCGCTGTATTCTTTCGGTAAATAGGTCAAGAATCATAGGTCCTATAAGTCGTATAGGACCGATAAAAATTTCCTGCCACAAACTCCAAACCTCGTGGTGTTTACCTCATTGAGCGCCGCAATCCACTGATTCTGAGCGGAAATCAGTTGCGAATAAAGCAAGGAAAACATGATGAGAAATTTTGCCGGCATACGTGTGCTGTGCACGCTTGCGCTGCTCGCAGGCGCCACCGCTCTAAAGGGACAACCAGCCAGTACTCCGCCAACCAACGATCCCGCCATCACTGCCTTGAGCGTGATGGGGGTCGTTTCTGAACTCAAAGCAGACACACGCCAGGTAATCGTCACGACCGCCGCAAGCAGCGTCGTCACAGTCACACTCAGCGACCGAACTGTCTACATGCGTATTCCGCCGGGCGAAAAAACAAAAGACAAGTTCATTAAGATCGCGCCAACTGATTTCACTGTGGGCGATAGCGTGTTTGTGCGTGGCCGGATGTCGGAGGATCGCAAGAACCTTCCCGCGCTCGAGTTTTACGTGATGAGCAAGGGTGATATTGCGGAGAAGAAAGAGCGTGAGCGCGACGAGTGGACCAAACGCGGTATCGCCGGAACCATCAGCGCGATAAATGCTGAGAACAAAGAGATCTCAGTCGATTCGCGAACTCCCGAAGGACCAAAGCCAATCGTTATCGCTGCGAGCGCGGACACAAAGTTTCGTCGTTACCCGCCCGACTCCGTCCGCTTCAGCGATGCAAGGCCCGGATCTTTTGCCGATTTGAAAGTCGGAGATCAACTTCGCGCACTCGGCACGAAGAGCACAGATGGCAGTCGCTTTACTCCGGAAGAAATCGTGACCGGATCGTTTCAAACTATCAGCGGAACGATTAGCGAGATCGACGCGGAGAAGAAGGAGATCAAGATCAAGGATCTTCAGAGCCAACAGCCCGTCACGATCGCGTTAAGCAAGGATTCGTCGATGCGTCGGCTCACGCCGGAGATGATCACGGCACTCACATCACCTGCGAAGGGAGGGAGTGATTTGCAGGAGATGTTTGATCAGTTGCCGGCGTTCACAGTTCAGGATCTAAAACCCGGGGATTCGATACTTATCTCAAGCTCGAAAGGCACTGACCCTACACGAATCACCGCGATCGCGGTCGTGAGTGGAGTTGGTCCTTTGCTGCAGAACAAACAGACAGGACGCGCTACGGCAAGTTCGTTGGGCGCGATGAGTCTCGGTGGACCGTAACACGGATGACACGGATCCAAGCCACGGATTTACCAAAAAATTGAAGGGTGAGTGAAATGTTTCGAATGAACCGGATTCTTGGCGTTGTCTGTTTGTTGAGTGTGTGTTTTCACGTCGGTTTTGCACAGCAGCGAACTGGATCGTTACGTGGTCAGGTGAGCGACGAACTCGGCGCGCTGGTTGTCGGCGCGACGGTGACGATTACTGCTTCGGATGGGACAGTAAAGTCCGCAGTAACCACTGCTGAGGGAACTTACAACTTCAATACAGTTGCACCGGGCACTTACACCCTTCGTGTAGACTCTTCCGGTTTCAGTTCTTACGAGAAAACCGAGCTCGTGATCGTCGCCGGACCGCGCACGACACACGATGTGCGTCTGGTCGTGGGGCTCGAAAAGCAGGTGATTACGGTTACGGAAGAACAGGGTTTGAATACCGATCCACAGAACAACGCGGATGCACTGGTGTTGAAAGGACCGGATCTCGACGTGTTACCTGACGATCCTGACGCGCTCGCATCGGCAGTGACGGCGATGGCTGGTCCATCGGCTGGTCCAAATGGCGGACAGATCTTTATCGATGGTTTTACAGGCGGTCGCATGCCTCCGAAAGAATCAATCCGCGAGGTACGCGTCAATCAGAATCCATTCAACGCTGAAAACAACACCATCGGTTTTGGCAATATCGAGATATTCACCAAGCCGGGCGCTGATAAGCTTCACGGCAGCACGTTTTTTAATTTCAACGACGAGAGTCTGAATTCACGCAATCCATTCGCACCGAGTCGTGCTCCGTTCCAGGTGCGATATTACGGTGGCAGCGTGAGTGGGCCTATTAAGAAAGGCAAGTCGTCATTCTTTCTCGACTTTACGCGTCGCATAGTCGACGACAACGCTATCATTAACGCGACTATTCTCAATTCGTCGTTGATTGCGACGCCTTTCAGGTCGGTTCTGCTCGTGCCGAATCAGTTCACTTCAATTAGTCCACGATTCGATTACCAACTGAATCCCGCGAACACCCTCGTGGTGCGCTATTCCTACACTCGAAACAAGGCCAGCAACGTTGGCGCATCGGATTTTTCTTTGCCTGAACGGGCGTTCAATCGATTCAATACCTCGCAGACCTTTCAGATTACCGAGACAGCCATTCTTTCTCCGGCGCTGATGAATGAGACACGCTTTCAGTACATTCGCAATCGTTCACGGCAGGATGGTAACAACACGATTCCGACGATCCAGGTGCAGGAATCGTTTATTTCCGGTGGATCCCAGGTCGGACTCGCGCACAACGACGAGGATCGCTGGGAACTGCAAAACTATTCGACGTGGACCAAGGGCCGTCACATCCTTCGTTTCGGAGTTCGCTTACGCGGAGTTAACATCACCGACTTCTCGCCCCAAAACTTCGGCGGCACATTTACTTTCTCAGGCGGTGACGCACCACAGCTCGATGCCGCCAACCAGATCGTTCTCTCAAACGGTGAGCCGGTGCTGGTACCGATCACAAGTCTCGAACGCTTTCGCCGCACCCTCTTGTTCCAGGGCAATCCAAACATGCGTGAGCTTGGCGGTGGCGTTACCCAGTTTTCGCTCGCGGGTGGCAATCCCGAAGTAAGTGTGAGCCAGACAGACATGGGAGTGTTTGTTCAGGACGAGTGGCGCATTCGTCCCAACCTGACGCTCACGATGGGTATGCGTTACGAACGACAAACAAACATCAGCAGCAATTACAACTTCGCGCCGCGACTCTTTTTCGCGTGGGCCCCGGGAGGCACAAGCGTCGGCGCTGGTCCAGGCGCGCCGCCAAGCTCTTCGCCAAAGATGGTGATCCGTGGCGGCATGGGTGTCTTTTACGATCGCTTCAGCGAGCGCGCAACGCTGCTTGCAACGCGCTTCAACGGCGTAAATCAGCAGGATTTCCGAGTCTTCGATCAATCCGTTCTCGACCTTTCGACGTTCTCGCTCAACGGCGTGTCTAATGTTCCTACTGTGGAAACACTGGCGTCGTTCGCTTCACCACAGATCGTGCGGCGCATTGCTCCCGACTTCCAGGCGCCAACATTTGTGATGACTGCGGTCAACTTCGAAAGACAGTTGCCGTCGAAGTTCACATTCTTCGCCGTTCTATTCAACTATCGCGGCAAGCATCTATTGCGCGTGCGTAACATCAACGCGCCCTTGCCCGGAACTTACGATCCAGCAGATCCGAGCAGCGCCATTCGCCCGCTCGGAAACGTGGGTGACATCTATTACTACGAGTCAAGCGCGAAGTTTAACGACTACCGCTGGTTCGGTGGCATCAGGCGACAGATGAGCAAGGGCTTTTCTGTGTTTGCAAACTTCGGCGGTGGCAGAGGCAAGACGGACACAGACTGTATCTTTGGAACGATCGCGAACTGTTTCCCGGCTGACTCTTACGATGCTAGTGCGGAGTATTCGCGCGTCTCATTTATACCCACCGGAAGTTTCTTTGCGGGCGGCACGATGATTCTTCCGAAGTTGAAAGTGAACTTTAATCCGTTCATCGTTTACTCAACCGGCCGGCCTTTTAACATCATCACGGGACGCGATACGAATGGTGACGGATTGTTTACTGAACGACCTGCGTTTGCGAGTGGACAAACTGATCCGGAGAATCTCAGGCAAACTCGTTTTGGGGATTTTGATTTGAGTCCGGCGACGGGTCAGGATTTGATCCCGCGCAACTACGGAATGGGCCCGGGATTCTTCTCCGTCAACATGGGAATTAGCAGGGCATTTCAATTTGGTAATGTTGGTGGCCCAACCGCCGCCGCTCAACCTGCCGGAGCCGCTCCCGCACCGGCTCAGGGTGGAGGAAATAGACAAGGGAATGCGCCGGCGGCGGAGAAACGATACACGCTGACGTTGTCTGTCAACATTCAGAACCTTTTGAATCACACGAACCTGACGAATCCGATTGGTAATTTGAGTTCACCGCAGTTTGGACAATCGATCTCGACTGCGGGTGGCTTCGGTGGACCAGGCGGCAGTTCCGCTGCCGGTAACCGCCGCATCCAGGTTCAAGTACGATTTGGATTCTAATCCACAGATTACACAGATTATTCTTTGATCTTCGCGGCCTTCGCCCGGATTCTTTCTTCCAGTTTTCGAAGTTCAGGAGTCAATTCGGGACCGAAATCTTCAGCTTCGAAAATCGGACGAATATCGATTTCCGTGTCGCTCTTCACTTCCTCGTAATCATATGGGATTCGCTTGACCCATTCGACCGCCTCGTCCATCGATTTCACCTTCCAGATCCAGTAACCGGCGATGAGCTCACGCGTCTCGGCGAATGGACCATCAGTAACGAGACGGTTGCCTTCAGTGAACTTAACGCGTTTTGCTTTGGAAGTCGGGTGAAGTCCCTCGCCTTCGAGCATGATACCGGCATTTACCAGCTCCTCGTTGAACTTACCCATGTCAGCAAGCACCTTCTCGCTCGGCATAATCCCAGCTTCTGACTCCGCGTTGGCTTTAATAATGACCATGACTCGCATCTTAAATGTCTCCTTAATTCTTTCAAAATTGAGCTTATTTCCGCCCTTCTACTCAATAGTCGAACGAGTAACGGCAGATTCGACAATAGGCCGAAGAGTTTTTTTAAGTCTGCCGGATGTAACGCTGAATGCTAACATTTGGCGAATATGATTATTCATCTGGTAGACGGTACCTACGAACTCTTTCGGCACTTCTACGGAATTCGTCGCTTCAAGAAGACAGATCCTCCATTCGGCGCAGTTTCAGGCGTCTTAAGCACGGTCGTGCAGTTGTTGGAAGACGGCGCCACACACGTTGGTGTGGCGACGGACCACATCATCGAGTCGTTTCGCAACGATCTCTGGGCGGGTTACAAAACGGGCGCCGGGATCGAACGAGCATTAAAAGCGCAGTTTATTCCGCTCGAGGAGTCGCTCGTTGCGATGGGTATCACGGTCTGGGCCATGGTCGAGTTGGAAGCAGACGATGCACTCGCGTCTGCCGCTTATCTCGCAGCGCAGGATGAGCGAGTGGAGAAGGTTTGCATCTGGACGCCTGACAAAGATCTGGCGCAATGCGTCGTCGATGAGCGTGTGGTACAAGTTGACCGGCGCAGCGGTGCTATTCGTGGTGCCGCAGAAGTGCGTGCAAAGTTTGGAGTGGATCCTGAATTTATTCCCGATTATCTAGCGCTCGTGGGCGATGCTGCGGATGGTTATCCCGGGATTTCCGGATGTGGAGCAAAGACTGCGGCCAATCTCATCAATCGT
>DASTVU010000095.1:0-14162 GCA_035758935.1 Pyrinomonadaceae bacterium
CCAATCGTCCGATTCGAGGTGAAGCAGTTCGTATTTATCGCGCCGAATGATTTTAGGTTTGGAATTGATGTCGCGAACTTTGAATCCGAAAAGCAGTCTGAAGATTCCGTTGTACACCGCCGAGATGAATCGTCGATACAAGCCGTCGTCGCGTATGACGCGGTATGTCTTCGCTAGATCGAGATCCTCGAGCTCACACTTCAGAAGACAGGCGATTATCGACTCCGCAGGAAATTGCCCGTCGCCGTCGATGACTCCAATATACTTACCGCGAGCGGCGTCGAGACCCATACGCATGTCCCATCCCATCATTCCCTGCTTGGGGCGAATTACGGTGCGGATGTTATCTGAGGATTCGGCGAGTTTTTTGACTACTTGGGGAGTTTCGTCGTCGCTTCCTTCGATGTAGTTTCCGACAAGCACGAGCTCCCAGGAGAAATTGCATCGCGACAACGTTCGCTGCAAACGTTCTACGAATGGAATAATATCCTGACCACTTCGGTAACAAAGGACTACGAGTGAAAAATGGGGCTCGGTCACGCGTCGATGTTATTACGTATTCCAATCTGGCTGCAACGAGAGATGTCTTAATCAAGCATCATGAGAATCCTCATTACTGGTGCCTCGTCGCCTCTCGCAGTTGGCGTGCTGACTAAGTTGCTTTTGAACAGCGATGTGGAACTTTGGTGCAGCCGGCACCGGAAAGATATTCCGATCGTCGATCCAAGGTTGCACGTGATCGATCTGGACCTCGAATCCGACGTAAACGAAACCTTATCGCACACTCAATTCGATCTCGTTGTTCATTTTGCGGGAGTAACTCACGCGTCCGACGAAAAGCAATACTGGAAAATTAATCACGAAGGAACAGTTCGACTGGCTGAAGCGGTGCACCGGAATGGTTGTCGTCGTTTCGTATACATCAGTACGCGCTGCGCGACGCGTGGCAGTGGAGCCTATGGCGAGTCGAAGCTGGCCGCAGAGCAGGAGCTTCAGAAGTTGGAGTGGGAGAGTTTACTGATCATTCGCCCGGCCGAGATCTATGGAGGTGAAAGCAACGAGGGGATCGATCGCATGTTAGCGACAGGACGCAGATGGCGGGTAGTACCGGCGCTCTTTGGAGATCCTAATTTAATGTTGGCCCCGATGCATGTTGACGACTTCACGAGGCTTGCGGCGGAACTGATCCAACAACACAACAGCGGAGTCAGAATTGAAACGGTGTGCGGCCCCGAGGACCTAAACGGAATCGAGCTGGCGTCGCGCATCAGCAAGCGGTATCGCGCAGTTCCGATACCGATGTGGTGGCCCGCAGTTGCGATTGGGCTCAAGACGTTGCACAAGATCGGCGTTGGAATCGTCAAGCCGGATCAGTTGACTCGTTTGATTAGTCAAAAGACAGGAACCGCTGCGAGTGCCAAAAACCCGTCCGAAGGACTGAGGCGTTTTTTGACGGACTGACTCCTCTCGGGTGGTCCGTTACACCTCGTGGTGGATCAAGCGCGAGTGAAGTAATTTCTTTTTTCTCGACTGACAACCAAGAACACTCGACAAGCGTCTACATCGTTACAGCAGTACTTCACCGTCTCCCCTCTCACTTCAAACACAAAAAGGAGAGCTAACGATGAAGAGGTGCGTCCTGTTTATTCTTTCACTATTCGTGGTGCTCCCGGTATCCGCTCAGGAATCCGGTAATCGAATCTACGGTAACAACGGCTACTACCAACAAAAACGCCAGATGCTGGCCAATACCGGAATGCTGGGAAATTCAAATGAAGGTTATGCGATCGAAGCCAGGGTTCTGACCAACGTGAAACCAGATGCCTTCGTCGTCGTGTTTGGCGTCAACGACGAAGGTCCAAACGCGGCCTCCAGTAACGAAAAGGTCAATTCGAAGGTTAACAATCTGATTCAGAAAATAAGACCGCTGGGAATAGACTCGAGCGATGTTTTCATCGATTTTATTACTCAGAATCGCGTTTACGACTTTACCGTGTCCGGCACTCAGGCGACCGAGAACTTCACCGGATTCGAGACCAAGAAAACGGTTGCCATTCGTTATAAGAATCGCGAACTGTTTGAGCGGATCGTAAGCGCGGCAACGGAGTCGCGTATCTTTGACCTCATCAAAGTCGACTACATCGTCAGCGATTTCGATTCGGTTCGCGCTGGTTTGTTTGACGCGGCTGCCAAGGTGGTCAAGAGTAAGGAGCAGCGATACGCGAATGCTTTAGGGGTTTCACTTAATGTCGTAGGCCTATCGATTGAGAGATACGATGTAACGTATCCCGCGGAAGCATACCAACGTTACCAGGCATTCGAGACTGGTGACGCATCTGTCGACAACGAAAAGGGCCCCTCAAGCAGAGTGGAAAAACGTAAGAGTTTCTCGTTTTTCTACGAGCCGTTTGAAGGCGGCAGTTTTGACTCAGTGCTTGCCCCGATAGGACTTGAGCCGATGGTCCAATTCTGGATCTACTTGCGAATGCAATACCAGGTCAAGAGATCGTCGTTGAACTAAAACTGCCACTTGGAGGAGGTCAGTACCGTAACGCGGTAGCGTCGGGTGAGTCTCTAGGGTAGCCGTCGACCCGACGCTACCGCGTTACGGTACTGACCTCTTCCAACAATGGATCTCGTTATGGGGTGATGTTTAGCGTCTTAGCCTCGCTGTTGATGCCCCGCAGCTTGACCTTCAGCTCTAGAGCTCCGGTAAGCGCGCTATCCGATACAGGGTCGAGCGGCGTTTGCAAAGTTCGCACAACACCGGTGTGTAAAACCTCGTCGTCCTTCTTTCGTTTTTGCTCACTCTTGCTTAGCAGACCCAGTCGCTTGGTTTTTTTGGAGTCGAGCTTTAGATGACCGTACTTCCGGCTTTGGAAGGGAACTTCCCCGCGTGCCGCTTTTACGGCGTTGGGCGTATCGTCCTTCACTTTTGGCTTATCCGGCGCCTGAAAACCGGGAACGGACTGGCCGTAAGCTGCGGCGGCTAAAAGTAAGACCGAGAAAAATATGACAATGGCGCGTGAGGCAGTCGCGCGGACCCACGACAGGCTACGGGGGTGAATCAAAGCAGAATTCATCAGGTAACTAAAATCGGACCAGGGTAGAAGGAAAACAGCGGAAAACTATGAATCCACTCTTTTACTAAAGGTAACGATGTTGAAAAGTCAAGCAGATTACCAGACTGTTGGACGTACTGTAGGGGCAGCCTCCGTGGCCGCACTCGGTCGACACTCTCGGGTTTGGCGAACACGATTTAAACCGAGGGCGGCCACGGAGGGCCGCCCCTACAGTACGTTCCGAGGATTGAATTAGAAATCAAGCTCGACGTAGACCCAGTTATGGTCCGAGAGTCGAACACCTTGGTCTTCCGGGATATCCCAACGTTGAGTTGAAATAACATCAGGACAGTGCTTGAAATTATCCCCGGTGCTCACTAATGCTTGCGAGCACTGAGCACGACCATCGGGAACCGAAATCTTGGTCAGTGTTATTGAACCACTATTTGCCTTGTACAGTATGAAGTCGATGCGCCGAAGATCGGCTGTTCGAGTGTTCAGACCGAGAGGCATATCGGCAATTGAATTTGCATCCCTGTCTCCCCAATTTGCTTCGGCAATGCCATTCGTCAATCCCGTCTGCCACAGGTCACTAAACCCTGCGCTAGTGAACAGATCAAACTGAAAACCCGAAGGCTGTTTCGGAGTGTCGAGAGTGAGGTTCAAGTCTCCCATGATATACACAGGTAGACCACCCGTAAGTGTGCTGCCGATCCAACTCAACAAGTCCTGAATCTGTGTCACTCGTTGCACTGATTCCAGAGTGCCGCTGCTGGCGTCTCTGCACTTAGAAGGACACAGGTGAACATTCACAACATAAAACTGTTTGGAGTTATGACTAAACTTCGCCGCGACAACACTGCGACGAATATCCGTGTTGTTGTCCCAACCGAAAGTGGATGAACCACTGGTGGGATTCGTGCCATTTGCCAAATCGTAGGTGTACGTCTGGATGTCCGTTAGACTATTCCGCGCCCAAATCGCATTACCGTCGCCCAAAGCACCGTGGTGCTCGCGGTATACGACGCGCCTGAAGCCGCCATTCGTAAAGGCAGTATCCCAGTTTGGAATATCTCCTTCAGAAATCTCTTGAGCAGCAACCAAATCACTCGTCGATGTAATCTTGTTTGCCTGTTGGTCATAGGCAAAAGAACCATTGGTACCCATACCGTGTTGTAAGTTGGCAGTCACCATCGTTAGTGAAACACCTGGAGACGGTTCCGGTGTTGGAGTTGGCGTTGGTGTCGGAGTAGGTGTAGGTGAATCAGGGGTAGCCACGACGAAGTTGTCGAAGATGACTTGCCCCGGCGCATTGTTTTCCAGTTTCCAGGTGCCGCCTTTGACTTCAAAGGTGATTGACGCCGTGGAGATTGAGGAGTTCCAGGTTTCGGTGAATCGCTGCGTCCAGGTTCCCGGCACCCCGCCGCTGCCCGGTGCTGTGTCTAAGTACACACTACCTGAATCGTTACGAATGCGCAGGAACCGGTGGTCGGTTGTGTTATAGGGTATCGAAAAGAGTGTAGTCTTGGTCGCCCCGACCTTCCTCAAACCAATGAGATTGCCGGCTGACACGTAGATCCGATAATAGGCGTTGACATCATTGCCGATGGTGAACATTGCATCGGCGTCAGTGTTGGACTCCGGAGCTTTCACTAACTCGACATAAGTGTAAGCGCCGCTGAAATTATACGTACTGTTCGTGCGAATCCCGCGATAACTGGAGCCGTTGATATTTTGCACCAACGGTCCTATCTCCAGACGTTGCCCGGTTTCAGCTAAGGTCAGATTCGTGTTGGTGAAGCCACTAAACAGATTCGTGCCCCACTTGGTTGTGTCGAGTGAATTATCATTAAAGTCATCACTGACAATCGACGCAGCCTGCGCAGGTGGAAATGTAATTAGCGTACAGATCGACGCAACGAGGATAAGAGAAAAAGTTATTCCAATGAGAATTCTGGTGTGTGAAGCGAAGACTTGGCCCAGCAGTCCTGACATAAGCGACCTCCTAACAGTGTAAAGAAATTGTTTTACTGTCGGGGCTAGCGACGAGTTACGACGGGGAGTAGTGGGCTATTGGAGGCACACTCTACTACTACATTGTGACAAAATGATGTCCAATGAGTTGGCGAATCTTCGCGCAACCAAGTTCTGTAAATTAGATGACGTCGCGCCGCACAAACTCCAAACAACCAACGAGAGTTGCGACGATACCACCGGCGATGCCAAGCACGAGCGCAGCCTTGAACCTGCCATCAATAAAGAGATTCATCGGCAACAACCACGGATAATATTTGCCAACTGACGCGCTCGCTGCGAAGAGTGCAAAGAAAGTCCCACCGATGCCGGCGCCGAGTGGAATTGGAAATCCTGACCAGCGCGTAGCGACCCACGTATGAATCGGTCTCAACTAGTGCTCCGACGTGCTGCATCAACGAATGACGATTCGCCGGCAGCGGTTTTCCAAAGAGGTGAACTTCGCCCGCGTTCGGTCGAATCAGACCGAGTAGCATGCGAATCGCGGTAGTCTTCCCTGCGCCGTTAGGTCCGAGAAAGCCGTAGACGCCCGCGGCCGGTACGGACAGGTTCAAGTTATCGACGGCGAGCTGTGTTCCAAAGCGGCGAGTCAGCGCCCGCGTTTCAATGATGGGGTTTTCTACAGTCACTGGAGAATAAACGCGGACTGCTCGGTTTCATTAACACGCAATCTCCTATTCACTAACGAGTCCGTTCCATGACCACTTCGGGATGTGCAAACCGTCCGGCACATCCGTCGCTGAGTCGTGGTAACGAGACATTGTGGTCGTTGTTGCCCACGCGAAGTAATCATGCAGCACGCGTCTAAGCCGTTCGTCGCCGGCAAGCCCGGCATCTTGCAGGGCCTGATCGAAACAGGCGATCGCGCGCTGGTCCATCTCTTCGTGCGGACCGTTACCACTGTGAGTCCGCACTACGGACGTCTCATCACCGTACTGGTCGGAGTACGTTGTTGGCCCACCGAGTGCCTCCGCCCAGTACGCGGCAAGACGCTCGGTGTGCTGAGGATGGAAACCGTGGCTGAATGCATGGCTAACTACTTCGTCCTCCAGCACTCGCTTGTGCCAGGCGTGGGCCAACCTCAATATCCCATCGAGACCACCCGCAGCTTCATAAACTGTTTGCATGGTTTCAGTGTCCCTTCGAAGACTATGAGGCATTTTACCCGAAGGTTGTCTTGAATCGCGCGGCGTAACGGCGGCTCATTACTAATGGCTCGGCCAGTTGGCGAATGTGAATGCGGTAGGATCGATTGAACCAACTTTCCAGACGCTCGACGTACTCGACATTGATGATCGTCGAACGATGTATCCTCGCGAAGTGTTTTGCGGGCAAACGTTCTTCCCAATCCTTCAACGGTTTCAAGATAAGCGACTTCTGTCCATCGCAGGAAAGAATCTGAGAGTAGTCGCCCATTGCAGAGATGACGATGATGTCGCTTACTTTCAAAAAACGTGAACGTTCGTCGACTTCAATGAACAAACGGTCTTCATACTCCAGAGCTCGAGCAGGTGACGCAGGCGCGGATTCATGTGTTGTTAGTCGCTCGATTGCCTGGGCTAGCCGCGCCGGGTTGATTGGTTTAAGCAGATAGTCGAGCGCGTTGACCTCAAAGGCGCGAATGGCGTAAGCGTCAAAGGCTGTCACAAAGATGATCTTGCAGGCAGGAGAGATCTTCTCGAGCAGGTCGAAACCGGTCTCACCCGGCAACTGGATATCGAGAAAGATCACGTCGGGTTTTTCGGTGTGAACTAACTCGGCAGCTTGTGCGACAGTCTCAGCTTCGCCGACGACGTCGATGATCTCGTGTTCTGCGAGCATCGAGCGCAAATCTCTACGGGCCAGTCTTTCGTCGTCGACAAGTATCGCTGTGAATCGGTCCATTATTGATTTCTCTGTGCAACCTCTGTGTTCTCTGTGCCTCTGTGGTGAGTTCTTGCTGTGAGTTAGTTAACCACAGAGACACAGAGAACACGGAGGTTGCACAGAGATGCTCACTACACCTCTATCTCGATCGTGGCGCGAATCCACGCGCCATCCTGACGAAGAGAAAAACTACTCTTGTCAGGATAGAGTTTCGCCAGTCGCTCACGAACGTTCCGCAAGCCGATATGCGTGCCAGTGCCATTTGTTTGCGGCGTTCGCGTATTGAGCTGCCCGGTGTTTGCAATCTCCACCACCAAACGTCCATCTCGTATTCTCGCACCAATGCAGATCTTTAGTGGTCCGGAGGTATTTGTCATTCCATGCTTAACGGCATTTTCCACCAGTGGATGAATTAGAAATCCTGGCAGTCGACATTCTTCCGCCGCTGGATCCAAGTCGAAAGTGACGTCGAGTTTGTCCTCGAATCGAATTTTCTCGATTGCCAGATAATTCTTGATAGCTTCGATCTCCTGACGCAGCTCGACTAGCGCGGAATTGTCGTTCAGCAACGAATAACGCAGGAACTCAGAAAACTCTGTCACCATTCGTTTGGCTCGCTGACTATCTTCGTCAATGGAAGCACGAATCGAATTGAGCGCGTTGAAGAGGAAATGCGGGTTCAGTTGATAGCGCAGCATATCGAGCTGGGCGTGATTTGCTAATGCTTCCGCTTGCAACGTCCGCTCGTGTTCAGACTGCCACTGCCGCCAGTACTTAATGCCGAAATAGAGCGCACTCCAGCCGATCAGAGTGAACGAATAATCAAGCACTTCAACTGGATACCTGACCCAGTTGATACTCAAGCCGAATTGCGGGCGATTCATTAGCCACAGACCGATCTGTTCGCCAAAGGGCCAGAGGCTGCCAAAAGCAAACGACGTGATCAGGATCAGCAACGCGATGAAGGGAACTGAGCGAGCGCTCCCAATGTGTTTGTAGATGGGTCGCATCGCAGAGGTCAGCAGGAAGCCGGCAACAGTCCGGCTTATTTTGACTTGCAACAAACTAAATCTTCCGCTTGGCGGGACGACAGTGAGGAAGGTGATGTAGATCAGCACGCCGTAAAGCGCCCAACCAATCAACTGCAAGACCCAGAACGACGACAGTGGGCCCTTCAATTTGTCGTTCGAGAACACTTTCATCAACATCGATTCATGCACTTACCTCAAAGTAAGGACGTCCAAGTACGAATCTAGACTTTCAAGGCAAAACCTTTATTCATCAGGAGCGCGGTGGTGTTTGCCAAAGGATGTCCGTAATCATCCACTTCCCGTCGAACTTCGCCAGGTGCAGATAATCTATACCCCACATCGCGGTCAATTTCGCTGATGCTGTTTGGTCTGAGACATCGTAAACGACGATTTCCTTCTTCGAGGTCTTTGGGATTCTGCCGCTCTTATTCCACCTACCGGCCAGATCATAAAGCTCCTGGTAAGTCATCCTGGATGGTTTATATGAGCCCTCTTTATCCCGTTCAAAGCCGAGCTTAAACAACTCTTTGTGAACACTTCTTTCGATTCTGGCAGAGTCGGCTTCGTAAAGCGCCTCAACGTAGTCGAGCACGGCTTGTTTGATGGCTTCGCGGTCGTCAAGCGGTTGAGCGGTCGTGGAGTTTGTCGTAGGCTTCGCTTTTGGCTCAGCATTAAAAACCTTATTTACGATCTTCCATTCACCGTCGACTTTCAGGAGCGACATATAGTCGGTCAATGTAATATCCGGATAATCGAGAACTATCCGAGCGACGCCTGCGTTGCCGGTAATGTCAAGACTCTCGATGCGGCGCTTGCGCTGCGACTCATCGGCCGCAGGCTTCCCGCTGAAGCGAGAGGCAAACTCCGCGACTGAAAGATTGAGAAGTTTTCCATCACGAAAGGCCATAATCTTTGCGTCGGGAAAGAACGCCTTGCGGACGTAATCGGGATTGCCGGTAGCATGGGCATTGATGTAATTCTCGAGTGGAATGCGAGCAGCCGCGGTTTCTGCTTCACTAGCGGCGTAAAGATCTCTGGTTTCCAGTAATGGCAACACGCCGACGATTGCGGCAAGGAAAAAGGCCAGAACTCTCATGGTAAACCTCCCAATAGAATTTCCGTCAAAATCACGCGCCAGAATACGACCAGGACCAAGCGCGCGCAGCTTAAAATCTACGAGCGGTGCACTGACGCGGTTGAGCGGTACACTTCAGAAGCAACGGTAAGCTCGTCGGTGCGAGTGTTATATAATGTCGACCCTCGCAGACTTTCGTGGACCTGGTCAATCGGAGGAGATTCGTGTTTGCTCCTAAGATCGCTAAGCCGCAGGAGAAGGCAGGTGAAGGTTCGACGAGCACGCTGGCTCAACACCGCACGATGTCTGTGGCGCATCCAGATGGCTACGATCCACTCCTCAATGAACCCGGCCTTCCACTCGATACCGCCGCCCTCAGTGACTTTCAAACCAGTTTTGGCCACGACTTCTCAGCCGTGCGAGTGCACACGGATGAACAAGCTGCGGCATCGGCCGCGTCCCACTCAGCCCGCGCCTACACGATAGGCAGCCATGTTGTGTTTGGCCGCGGTGAATATGCGCCCGGAACACCAACCGGCCGCCATCTGCTAGGACACGAATTGGCCCATGTCGTCCAGCAGAGTAGGGGTGGACCATCAGCATCCGGCGCGCAAAACGCCAGTCTTGAAGCGGCGGCTGACCATGCTGCTAATCAGGCATCGCGCGGCACGTCAGTAATGGTTGCCGGAAGTAGCGCTGTCGGAATCGCGTGCAAGACGCTATTCGAGGAACTCACTGGTGGCAAATACATGTGGAGTTTGCTCAGAGACGTTCTCGATCTTACTCGGCCCGTCGCAAGCATTGTGACCGACGTCAACGCACTCACGGCCGCCGAGCGGGACCAGGCAATCACGGACATCACTCGGACCCGCGTCGAGCGAGCCTGCAAATGGGCCTTTCAAGCCGGCCAGCAGTCCGCGCTGACGGATCCTAAAGACAGGGCGTTCTTAGACCCGAGTGTGGCCGAGAGCAAACGCATTCTCGACAGATACGACGCTGTTCTCGATGGCCTTGCGCCGGCAGGAACCGTTCGCACAAAAATCCCTGGTTGGAACTTCACGCCCGAGGATTATGCTAAGTTGAGAGGCGCCCAAAAGGATCTCACGATGGCGCCCGACAGTAGCTGGTTCCCCGCTAAGCTTCAGGAGAATCTCTTAAAGACCCTGGCTTTCGTCCTCGGCCCAACGGTCCCGGTGCCGGTCGATCCATTGAGTAACCCGCTTACGAGTTTTTGCAAGGCCACGAAGATTTCGCCACCAGCCACAGAGGGTGTCAACGCGTTGGATTTCTTCCACGGTCACCTCGTGATCAAGAAGGACCCAGCGACCACTAAGGAGGCGAAAGCGGCGGAAAAAACTGCGGAGAAGTTCCAAAAGGATGTAAGCAAGGCCAGGAAAAAGGCGATCGGTAGTACGAGTTATGTGTCAGGATATCGCATGGATGATAAGAAAATTGCCGCTTACACGGAGGCCCTCGAAAAGGTCGCACCCACGCTCACTGGTCCAATGGAGACTATTTCGAAGATACCGGGCGCCGCGGTGATGTACCACACGTACGAATTCATGTCGCCATTTGACCTCATGGTGAAGGGCCAGAAACGGAAGTCTGATGATCCTCGTCGTCACTACGTCACGCCGGTCGACACAAACACGCCGAGGCAATATACACCGCCGTCGCCGGCCACCTACGAGAAAGAATTCACACATATCGCCCAATTTGCGTTTCTGGTGGATACCAAGGGGGAGGTCCACGTCCGACCACTCGAAATGAGCACTGGCCTCACGACGCTTGAACTCAGCACGATTACTGGAACCACGTTCCCGGAACCTTTTGAGTTCCCAGAGTAGCGCGTTTCTCACGCACCCGGATTCAATGTTAATCATATATACCCACACTCACTTTGATGATTATCTTAAATCCCTTTCACGACACGCCAGAGCGGATTACGCCTACGTTCGAAAACATAACCGCGATTTGTTATATGAACGCGTTCCCTATGAACGCTCACTGGTCCAGGATTTTATGAAGCTTTGGGAGCAGCAGATAGTAAGGGGCCAACGCATCAAGTGGGCTTTCGGAGTTGATTACGTAGAAGATTTGGCAGCTAAGGACGAACTCATGGTGTTTCGAGGAGGAGACCTGGCACTACACTTCATTCAAAAGCGAATCGGTTTCTGGGAATGCCACCCGCCGATGTACGACAAGAAACACTGCAAGCGTTACCTGGCAAAATATATGTGGTTCAACCTTATTAAGTACGCGATGGACCACCAACTTGAACCGCTGGATTTGGGTGGAGGAATAGACGACTGGAGAGAAATGATTAGAAGGAAAGCCGAATTCCCATACTCTCGGTACAAATTCCGCTACGTTCCCGTAGAGGTTCAAAAGAATCCCGACCTACAACCGAACTACAAACTGATCACCCGAAATGGACAGGTATTTCTAGAAGAAGTGGATATTTGTCCAAAACGGACAGATTCCTGACCCGGATTAACTATGCGTCAAAAGTCATTCCTGGATGAGGTCGGTACCGTCACGCGGTAGCGTCGGGTCGACGTTATGTACCAATAACCGAGGAATATTGCAGTTTAAGAGACTCACCCGACGCTACCGCGTTACGGTACTGACCTCGTCCAAGAGTCAATCGAGGCGCTATTAGACCGCGAGAGCTTGCAACATCAGCAGTCCGTGAGGCATCATAGCGTCCGGTTAATCCTTCTCTCGCGCATCGACGGTGATGCGCTCCGCGCATAAAACAATCAGCGCTGGCGTTTGGATAGTTCGAGAGCAGGCTTGTTTTCACACTCCGAAGCCGCTCTTTATTAGAGCATCCGAACCTGGTCCTTCGATCGCTACCGTTTCGCCGAAGCCAATCCGATTCGCAAGCTTCTTTATCCCCATAAAGGGAAAGGTATATTTAATGTCAACAAAACTCTATGTTGGAAACCTCGCTTTCCAAACGACCAACCAGGATCTGGAGCAGTTATTTGCTCAGGCCGGCACAGTTCAATCGGCAAGCGTTGTAGAAGACCGCGATACAGGACGCTCGAGAGGGTTCGCCTTCGTCGAAATGTCTTCGCAGGAAGAAGCCAACGCAGCGATTGAGCAGTTCAATGGCAAGGAACTAGGTGGTCGCGCGCTAAAAGTTAATGAAGCCAAGCCCCGCGAAAATCGCGGCGGCGGCGGCGGACGTGGCTTTGGCGGCGGTCGTGGTGGCGGATTTGGCGGCGGCAATCGTGACGACAACAGACGTCGATCCGAGCCCCGTTGGTAATTTGCAGTATCGTTGGTCTCCGCAGTGATTGATTCATTGCGGAGATCGACAACTGCTAAACAGAAAGAGCGCGACAAGCTCAACAGTTGAGCCCGCGCACATGCAAAGGAATCTATGAATTTTTCTCAACTGGGATTAACAGCCGCACAATTGCGAGCTTGTGAATCCCTCGGATACACGACTGCTACGCCGATCCAAGCGAAAGCAATACCCGTAATTCTCAGTGGCCAGGATCTAATTGGCTGCGCTGAAACGGGCACCGGCAAAACGGCAGCTTTTCTCCTTCCCATCATTCAGAAGTTAAGCGAACGAACGCGCCCGGGTGTTCGCGTACTTGTGCTTGCACCCACACGCGAATTGGCAATTCAGATCCAGGAGAGCTACACCGATCTCAATCAAGTAAAAGCTAATCGCAGCGTGGTGGTTATCGGCGGCGCGAATATTCGCACCCAAATCGCAGATCTGCGGCGGGGTGCCACGGTCGTCATCGCCACACCTGGACGTTTGCTCGACCTGAAAGAACGACGCGTTATCAATCTATCCACCGTCGAAGTACTTGTTCTCGACGAAGCAGATCGCATGCTGGATATGGGTTTTCTGCCTGCAATCAAGCAAGTGTTGGCAATGTTGCCATCCAAAAGGCAAACACTCTTATTCTCAGCTACGATGTCTTCAAGTATAGAAAGTCTTGCGCGTTCGACAATGATTCAACCCAAACTGGTTGAAGTGAGTCGTCGCGGTAGCGCCGCACAGATGATCGAACAGACCGCTTACTCAGTTGCCCAGGAAAACAAAACGGCTCTATTACTTGATTTGCTTGAACAAGAGAGTGGACAAGAATCGCTTGACCGGGTGTTGGTGTTTACGCGCACTCGTCGAGGGGCAGAGCGCATTTCACACATTCTGAAAGCGCGTAATCACAGAGTGAACCGCATCCATGCGGACCGCAGCCAACCACAACGCGAAACTGCTTTGCGCGAATTCCGCAATGGTCAAGCCCGCGTGCTGGTTGCGACGGATATTGCGGCGCGTGGGTTGGACGTAGATGCCATCTCGCATGTCATTAATTATGACGTGCCGGCTGCACCCGAAGATTACGTACACCGAGTAGGCCGCACCGGCAGAGCAGGTAACTACGGTAAAGCTATTACGATCGTTGCACCTGTCGATGAATTGTCCATGCGCGCGATCGAGCGGCTCACTGGACAGCCAGTAACGCGAATTGTGCCGGAACGATTTGGCGGTTTGCAGACAAGGGTGACTAACACCGTCAACCCGTCTGCATCCTTTGCGCGATTACGGACGAGTTCGGTGCGTTCTTTTCGTCCTCGCCGCGCTCGCTAGGTAGTAAAGCATCTGTTTTAGGGCGTCGATGGGCCACTCGCGCCGGCGCCCTTCATCATCTCGTCACGCTTGGCTTTGAATTCTGATCCCGCTTTCCATTCAGGATACCTGTTGCCTTGCGCCACTCGGTATCCGATCATCGTCAACAACTGCGCGTCATCCACTGCTCCCGTTAGATCCCAGTCCGGTTTAATCTGGTCGGAAACTTTGTGGTAGTCGTTGTCCGTGTATTCGTCACGCTTCTTTTTGCTGAACTCCGAATCTTTCCCGTCGTAGTTAATCCCGGAATCAGTGTAAAGCGCCGGAACTCCTTGTTTCGCAAATTCGAAGTGATCCGAGCGGTAGTAAAACCCTTTCTCTGATTCCGGATCCGGATTCACTACTCGCCGCTGCGTAGTGGCCGCTTCACGCAGCAGGTCGATTAAGGTGCTATTGTCGTCGCCCACCATCGTAATGTCCGTGGTCCTGCCCCA